>NZ_KV830625.1:53384-140070 GCF_001836805.1 Staphylococcus sp. HMSC062A01 | reverse complement strand
TGGCTATGTCGAACAAAACGGTCTAGTTAAACAACAAGATCAATCAACAAAATCACAAATGAATTCGCCACTTATTAAACAAGCAACTCGTTCTCAACAAGCGAGTCAAACTTCATTACATCATGAATTACCTATGACAGGTGAACGCACCTCAACGACACCGTTTGTTTACAGTCTTATAGCTTTCATATTAGGCGTAGGTGTAATTAGCCTTAGACGTAAATTTTCTAAATAAGCAATAACTATATTTTTCTAATTATCTGTTACTTTTATTACTAGAGCATTTCTTTTATGCATATGAAAACGAAGAAGCTATCGCTACAGGTGAATCAACCTATAAGCGATAGCCTCTTTTTTATAACTTCTAAACTAATAATAATTTGATGCCTCTAATAATATTTTTAATGAACAAATAAACGCCTACTACCACCAATATAACTGCAATTGTCCATGAACCAAATACAATCCAGCTTTCTGTATTAGTTGATGCATTGCCCATAACACTAGCAGATAGCATCAATGCTAATGGCGCTAATGTAAAGCAAACCCAAGTAAGTATATGGTTAAATAAAGCTTTACGTGCATGAGTTGATACAGATTTGTCAGCGATAATCCACATTACAATAGGTAATAGTATCGGTGCAAAAAACACACTTAAATAACTTATAGATGATGCAATATTTTCATTTCTACTACCATAGAATTCATCGTTTCTATATTTATTACTATTTACATTTTCCATATTTACTCACCTCACTTATATATAAACATATAAAATAGGAGACTTTTAGGAAAAGCGTCCAAAATTACAACTATGCAATTATTTAGTTTCAGAGATACACACTAGCAAACCATTAACAGCGATATATAATCGCTTGAATTTTGATTTGGGAACGATTGGTAACCATGAATTTAATTACGGCTTGCCTTATCTTAAAGACACACTTCACGACCTTAACCATCCAGTGCTATGTGCTAATATTTTAGATTCGAAACAGCAACCTTTTACAGGTGAAGACGTACATTATATTGAAAAAGAAGGACTAACAATAGGCGTCATCGGTTTAACTACGCAATATATTCCCAACTGGGAACAACCTCACCATATCGAAGGCTTAACTTTCAAGAGTGCGATTGAAACACTTACCCAACTATTACCTAATGTCTGTGAAAAAGCTGACATCGTCGTCGTTTCATATCACGGTGGATTCGAATGTGATATAGATACTGAGGAACCAACTGAAGATTTAACTGGTGAGAATGAGGCTTCCGAAATTCTACATCGTTTCCATGAAAGCATCGATGTCTTGATTACAGGTCACCAACATCGAGATATCGCGACAGTTAAGTATGAAACTGCCGTTATTCAACCTGGTACACGTGCAACACAAATAGGTAAAGTAACGCTAACGATTGGCGACAATAATCAGATTATTGATACGCAAAGCGAATTGTTACCTGTAGTGGGAGCCTCAGAATTTAGTCTATTACCGGAAGATTCTAAGCTATTAACACATCTAGAAGACTGGCTAGATACTGAAATCACGACCTTACCTGAACCGATGTTAGTAGAAGATCAATTTGAGGCTCGAATTAAACCTCATCCACTTATTAATTTAATAAATGTTATGTTATTAGAGAAAAGTGTGCTGATATTGCTAGCACAGCACTCTTCGACTCTGCAGCAGGATTTAATAAACGTATTACCATGCGCGATATCATCAATAATTATCCATTTCCTAATACATTCCAAGTTTTAAAACTTACAGGTGCAGGTATTAAAGACGCTTTAGAAAAATCAGCAAGCTACTTCACGCTTAACGATAAAAATGAAATAACAATCAACGACGCATTTTTATATCCGAAACCACAACATTTTAACTATGACATGTATGGCGGTATCACTTATACCATTCATGTAAGAGAACCTATTGGTCAACGCGTAACTGATATTAAAGTTGGCAATGAACCACTTATCAGTGATAAAATTTATACCATTTGTGTCAACAACTATCGTGCTGTAGGCGGTGGTAATTATGACATGTTCGCTGAAGCACCTGTAGTTAAAGATATACAAGAAGAAGGCTCACAAATATTAATCGATTTCGTTACTAATGGTGATTTGCACAATATACCTCAAGTTGTTAACTTTAAAGTCAAACAATAATTCTCTTCTCACACTATTTAAATAATGTAAAATATAAGTGTAAATATTCTCACTAGAAAAGGAGTTCATTATTATGAGTGAATTTTTAGCTGCCATTGTCGGAGGTATCTTTGCGCTAATTGGGACATTTTGGGGGATTAAATATCAAATCACTAAAGAGAAAGAAGAAAAACGTGAAGATTATAAAAATGATATTTTGAGTATGATAGATTTAACTGCTTATAAAGCATCTAAAATAAGTAAAATTCATTTAAGTGAAACCAATGCTCTAATAAACAAGCCGCAAACGTTAGAAAAATGCGCTGACGTGGAGGAACTTTTTGTAAAATTAGACGATCAAATCCAAGAATTATTGGGTACTATGAGTCACCATGAAGAAGAATCTAATAAACCTATTCGTGATTTGCTAAATTGCTATGAATCACTGGAGAATTATATCTCTAAATTTTCTATAGCTGCAAGAATCTATAATGATAAATACGAAACAAACTCTGACGATAAGCGCGTTATCATCGTGAGAACCAAAGAGAAATTAGATCGTAACATAAATACGTTCATAAATGATTTACGTCAATTTTCTAAACATCACTTCAATCACGATATGTACGAACCAACATTAAAATTCGAATCTGAATAACTATAATAGAACACCTCCAACATCGGTATAAAGATAAACTGACATTAGAGGTGTTTTCAATTTAACTATTATTCTTCAAATTGAATGTGTTTCTTTTCATAAAAATAATTAACTGCATTAATTAAAATACCTAAAATAATTATTCCCCCTGACACAAAGGTAATCATTAAATAAGGTAAACCGATTGATAATAAAATTGAACCGATAATGGCACCTAAAAAATTTGCCACATTAAAGATAGACGCCGCTAATGTACTCGCAAGTAATGGTGCTTCTTTGGCACTTAATATAATCTTACTATTTAATAACGGTGTCGTACCAAATGTTCCAAATCCAAATAAGAAACATATAATAATGGCTAAAATCGCATTATGCACAAAAGTGACAAATAATATGATAGTTAAAAATAGTAATAAAAACGTATAAAATAGATATTTTGTCAGTTTAGGTTCTGGCACATTCCCTGTGATTAAGTTGCCTAACACACCGCCTAACCCAAACATAAATAGACAAATTGTTAAGCCTACTATTTTAAAAGGTGCGAAGTCATGTATCATTGGTTCCATAAAGGTATATGTTGTGAATACGCCAGAATAACCAAAGACGATAATAGACATCACGATTAAAATGTGTGGATTTTTAAATACTTTTAATTCATTTTTTAAATTAGATTCTGTACTTAGAGATACATCTGGTACAAACTTCAACATACCTAGCATTGTAATAATCGCTAAACCAATCATAACGCCAAATACAGCTCTCCAATTCGCAAAGCCACCTAAGAATGAGCCGAATGGCACACCAATCATAACCGCAATTGTTAATCCTGCTTGGACTAATGCGATGGCTTGCGGTTGTTTACCACGAGGTGCAACGGCTGCAGCCACACTCATACACACGCCAAAGAATGGTGCGTGCATTGAAGCTGACAACAATCTTGATAACAGCAATACTTGAAAATTGGGTGCCAACATCCCTACCACATTACTACCTATAAATATGGCAACTAAAATGGGTAATAAGCGTTTGGCACGAACATTCATTGTGAATATACGCATAAATGGTCCAATTAACGCAACACTCACAGCATATACACTGATTAATAAACCTGCACTTGAAATAGACACTTTCATATCACTTGCGATTTGAGTTAATAATCCCATTACAACATACTCTGCCATTCCTACTGTAAATGTACCTAACATGAATATGAAGAACATCATTCTGTTACCTTTCATCATTGCTACCTCCTTTTTTTATCGCTCTCAAAAATAATACGAGTGCTATATTACAAAAAATTAGATACCATGTGAAGAGGTTTGTTCAGACTCTTTTATTTTCTTACGTCAGTGTTCGCAAGTTTTCATATATTTTCATTGTATTAAAATTAAGACAATTTCAAGTATGTAGTATTTCGAAAACCTTCCATATATGTAACATTTTCAATCAAAATGTCGCTATGTTAACCTAACTAGCATAGGAGTGAAATGATGTCTGAATCTAAAAAAGATAAATCCAAACAGCCACTTTGGGAACTCATAATTAATATTATCCTAGAACTATTTAGTGCGATCATTCGATTTTTCAAACATTTATTATCTTAAATTCTCAGGTGATGACCTCTATTGCCTTAAGTTGTCGTTTAAATGTTTCTGATTCTTATTTAAAGAAGATTATAAAAGCACTTGTTAAAGAAGTCCAAAAGCAGAAATGTGCGTAGTTAGTCATGCTCTAAATAAAATCGAAGCTACTCTAATTTCAACATTAACTTCCATTACACTAGATGAAGTAAATCAAAACATCGTCACAAAATATCGTCTAAACAATTTAAACCAATGGGTTTTAACAAATAGCAAAACACTGTAATACAAGCCTTCAGGATGTCTTACTTCAGACAACCCGAAGGCTACTTTTTATATCTAATTTGACAAAAATACAAGTCTTTTTGACTAATATACTAGTCAAAATGACAAAGATAATGTAACATAAAAGCCAAGGAGTTGATGAATATTGCGAAATCGTCTTAAAGAATTACGTGCTCGCGATGGCTTCAATCAAACACAACTCGCTAAACAAGCCGGTATCTCTCGGCAAACAGTTTCTTTGATTGAACGTAATGATTTTATGCCGTCCATTTTAACAGCCGTTAAAATTGCGCGTATATTCAATGAATCAGTTGAAAATGTCTTTATATTTGAGGAGGGAGATTTATGAGAGTAAAACGCTATCTTATATTAATAGTACTTGGTGGCATTATTGGTGGTTTTGTGGGTTCTTCAATGGGAAGTATTAGTACTTTTCTATCAAATGTTAATTTTGCACATACCCATTTTGGGTTAATCATTTGTATCATTGCATCGCTAATTATCATCGGTCTTACATTTTATTTGTGGAAAGTTCAAAAAGATGCGCTTAAATTTAAAAATCAAAGTCTCAATTCTATTGAAGATGATGATGCCGATTTATTCGAAATGAAATCCAATTTAAACTTCAATAAATCTAGTATCATCACCTATATTCAATTAATCATAAGTTTTGTTGCGCTTTTATTAATCGTCTTTGGTCATGGTTCAAATATTGATGTATTGTACGCTATCATCCCTTACATGTTGACCATCATACCTTCAATAATGCTAGGCTTTTTCAATCGTCGTTTCGATTCACGTTATCCTAAAATAGGAGAAAAAAATTATACTGAAAAAACCTTAGCACTTTTGGATGAAGGTGAACGTCATATCGCTATAGTAAGTATGTATAAAAACTACGGAGTAAACTTAGTACTATTAATGATCGCAATTATATTTTTAGGTATCTTCTCTATTGATACTGGCTCAAATCAAACACTAGGGATACTATTCTTAATAATTATTTTCGCCTATAACAGTTTAGGTTATATGTTAAAAGTACGTAAATTTTACAAATCCTAGTTATTTATTAATTAATCTATATTATGATAAAAGCAACTAATCTTTAATTGAATTAAATCTAATACTAATCAACAGAAAGAGTGGTTTATTATGGAACATCTATTGCAAGTGCAAGATCTCAGCAAGTCGTACAAGAAATCCAATTTCCATTTGAAAGATATTTCTTTAACACTTAAACCTGGCGAAGTTATTGGTTTAATTGGTAAGAATGGTTCAGGTAAATCAACATTGATTAATACATTAGTTGGTAACCGTTTTAAAGATTCTGGAGAGATTTCATTTTTTGATCAAGTTATCTCTGATAAGGATCATGCATACAAAGAGCATATTGGCGTTGTATTCGATGACTTACGTGTGCCTGATAAACTCGAAATTAAAGATATGGATAAAGTTTTTGCGGATATTTTCAAAACGTGGAACAGTGACCGTTTCTTTGAAGTCATTCAGCGTTTCGAATTACCAACTAACGCTCAAATTAAAACATTCTCAAGAGGAATGCGTATGAAAGCAGCCTTAGCCATGGCTCTAGCGCATGATACAAAATTACTCATACTGGACGAAGCAACTGCTGGTATGGACGTATCAGGACGAGAAGAAGTCATTGAAATGTTGGAAGACTATATTTCAGAGGGTAATGGCATACTCATTTCATCTCATATTTCCGAAGATATAGAACATTTAGCTACAAAATTAATCTTTATGCGTGATGGTGAAATTGTACTTCAAGAAAGCAAGGAAGAATTGTTAAATCAATACGGTATTGTCGAAGTTGATGAGCATGATGATTTAGATATTCCACAAGACATCATCATTGCATCAAGAGTGAGACAAGGTCAACACCAAATCTTAGTCAAGGATTGGTCTAGTGTGACAAACGCTCACCCACTTAACACTATTGATGACGCAACAAAATTAATTATGAGAGGTGATAAATAATGAAAGGTCTAATTTTAAGTAGTTTCTATGCATCTAAAAAATCACTTATCACATATTTAATTGTAGCTATTGTAGCAAGTTTCTTATTCGCTTTTATAAATCCTGCAATGGCATGTTTCTTACCAATGATTTTCTTATTGTCACCAGTGACGGATAACTTAAAGCGAGAAAAAGATTCTAAATGGATGTATTATATTTCAACATTGCCAACACATCGAAGTGCTTACATTAAAAGTTATTTCGCATTTTATGGCATACTCATCTTTATCGGATTAATTATTGGATTAATTGCAGTATTAGCGATACATCAGAATTTAATGTTAACACTTATTTCAGGTTTAGTAGGTATTGGTGCGGCAGGCACATATGCTATCATGTTCCCGTTAACATTTAAATTTGGTCCTGAAAATTCAAATGTCATCATGATTTCAACATCGGTTATCGTTCTTATTTTATTCTTTATTACTTACTTTGGTGTTATTATGTCTGCCATTGTACGTTCAGGTTCATTCTCTGATTTAGGAACAAATCCTACAGATATCCTTTTCATTAGTTTATATGCAATACTTGGTTTGATTTGTTTAGTGGCTTCTTATTTCATTTCAATAGCCATTTTCAACAAACAAGAACTGTAATTTTTTGAATAATAACATAGTTTAATATATTAATACTGGTTCTAAACACGAGGCATCAACTGCTATCAAGTGTTTGGAACCTTTTTCGTCTCTATTCTTACATGCGTCATTCCATCATTATAGGGTATGGATTACTAAAAGCTTTTAACAAAGGAGTCCTCATCTAATGGATATTCAAACTATCGAACACTATTTAAATATTGATTCATCAAAATATCATGAACCTTCACTTGAAGCACTCAATTATTATATTAAACGCTATATGTTGACGGTTCCTTTTGAAAATATCAATGTCCAAAATGGCATGCCTGTTTCTGTAGAAATTAATGATTTGTATGATAAATTGATCAATCAGCATCGTGGTGGATTCTGTTACGAAATGAATCATTTCTTTGGGACTTACCTTGAAGAAAAAGGTTTCACCGTATATCGTATGTCTGCAACTGTTGAACAACCTAATGGCAATCGTAGTCCAGAAGGTTCACACATGTCACTTGTAGTTCCAATTAATGACGTAAATTATGTCGCAGATGTAGGCTTTGGTGACTTACCTTTACAAGCCTTGCCTATTACAAATATAGATCCTACTCACCCCGTTACAGATATTACCGGTGAATTCCGAGCAATTTCAGAGCATGAAGGAACTTATAGCATTCAGAAACTCGAAGATGATAGTTGGATCACACGTTACGAGGCTCGTTTCCAACCTAAGCAAATAGAAGATTTTGAAGATATGATTCAATATAATTCACAACATCCAGATTCTATTTTTGTACAACAACTTATCGTTACTCAACCACAATCATTTGGACGTGCAACGATGTCCTCACACCATCTAACGCTAAGTAAACAAGATGGCAAAGATAAATATGATGTAACTTCAGATAACTACCGAAATATTTTAAAAGAATACTTTAATCTTGATGTTAAAATCAAACCATTAGAAGCATAATTTAATATGACCAGCAAGTTAATCTAGATTTAAGAGGTGTAATTATGACTAATATAGACATTATTGGTGCCAAACAAAATAACTTAAAAAATATAAATGTATCAATTCCGAAGCACCAATTAACAGTTTTTACAGGGCGTTCAGGTTCGGGTAAGTCTTCCCTCGTGTTCAATACTGTAGCTGCAGAATCTGAAAGATTGTTAAATGAAACATATTCAAGTTATGTGCAACATCAACTAACACAATATGAGAAACCAGACGTCGATCAAATTAAGCATCTTCCTGTCGCAATGATTATTAATCAGAAACGACTTGGAGGTAACTCTCGTTCAACTGTAGGTACAATTTCTGATATTTACGCGTCTGTCCGACTGTTATGGTCACGTATCGGCAAACCATTTGTCGGTTATTCAGATATCTTTTCTTTCAATAACCCTAAAGGTATGTGTGAAACATGTTCAGGACTAGGTTATGTTGAGGATATTGATTTAAATGAATTACTTGATTATGATAAATCACTTAATGAGGATGCGATTAAATTCCCTTCATTTAGACCTGATAGTTGGCGAGGTAAACGTTATTTATATACAGGTTTATTTGATAATGATAAGAAATTAAAGGATTATACGAAAGAAGAAATGGATACGCTTTTATACACCGAACCAACTAAATTAAAGAATCCACCATCAAATTGGCCTAGAACTGCTAAATTTGAAGGTCTTATTCATCGTTTCCGTCGTTCATTTTTACTCAATGATAATTTTGAAAAGAAACGTTTTAAAGAAGATATTGACCGTGTAGTATCGAAACATGATTGTCCTGATTGTCATAGACAACGTCTTAATGACACTGTATTAAGCTGTAAAATCAATGGCTTAAATATTGCAGAATTTACAAACCTACAAATCGATGAGGCGTTAGCCTTTTTAAGAAAAATAAAATCAGACAAAGCCCGTGTGATTATAGAGCCACTTAAGAAACAACTAGAAGCATTAAGTTATATTGGATTGAATTATTTAACACTAGCGCGAGAAACAACTTCACTATCTGGTGGTGAGTCACAACGTATTAAACTCATTCGTCACCTTAATAGTCCTTTAAGCGACTTAGTCTATATTATTGATGAACCAAGTGTCGGACTACATCCAGAGGATATTCAGCGTATCAACGATATCATTCAATCCTTAAAAGATAAGGGCAACACAGTCCTCGTTGTAGAACATGATCCAGATGTTATCAAGACTGCTGATCACGTTATTGATTTAGGACCTTTAGCAGGAAAAAATGGCGGTGAAATTACATTTACTGGCTCTTATAATGAATTACTCAGTTCGGACACAAGTACTGGTCAGGCGTTGAACCGTCAGCATCAACTAAAAAAAACGCCACGTAAAGCGAAAGACATGCTTAAAATTGCTAATATTAGTCGCAATAACTTACAAAATGTCTCAACTGAACTACCTAAGCATGCAATGACTGTTGTTACAGGTGTTGCAGGTTCAGGTAAAAGTTCACTCATCACTGCAGGATTTGAACGTGAACAAGAGGCGATCTTTATTGACCAGAAACCTGTCCATGCATCAAATCGTTCTAATTTACTTACTTATTTAGATATCTTTGATGATGTACGTAGTTTCTTTAGTCAACATACTGGTCTTAAGAAGAGTATGTTCAGCTATAATTCAGAAGGTGCCTGTCCGGAATGTCATGGTAAAGGGGTTTTAAAAACGGAACTTGCATTTATGCCAGACTTTTCACAAGTATGTGAATTATGTGGTGGTACAAGATATCGTCCAGAAGTGTTAGAAGCAAAAGTGGAAGGCTATTCTATTGCGGATATTTTAGCGTTAACCGTGGATGAAGCCATTAAGAAATTTAGCGACAGTCCAGGTATTACACGACCGCTTCAAGCATTAGCGGATACGGGATTAAACTATATGACTCTTGGACAATCATTAGATACCCTTTCAGGTGGTGAAATTCAACGTGTGAAACTAAGCCGTTACCTAACACAAGATGTGACCGATAAGATCTTTATCTTTGATGAGCCAACAACTGGGCTACATGAAGATGATTTACCAATTCTAATTGATTGCTTTAATCATCTTATTGAAGAAGGCAATACGGTTATCTTGATTGAACATAATTTAACGATGATGACTCAGGCGGATTGGTTAATTGATATTGGGCCTTATGCTGGAGATAAAGGTGGTCAATTACTTTATGCGGGTGAACCTGAAGGCATTTTTGACATCGACAATTCCGTAACGGCTAAACATTTAAAGCGATATATTGGCCAATAAGTAAACAAAACAAACACTCCCACATGCTGATTAGACATGTGGGGGCATAATTTTGCCATTATGAATTTTATCTACACTTATAGTAACTTGTGTTGGTGCAACAATTCTTCGATATAGGTACCTTTTATTTTCTTAAAGAAAGCGTTAAGAGCGAGTTTCTGTATTTTGTTATGTTCTGAGAGTTCTGATAGATTTTTACCATCATTAAGTTCATATAAGGCATCCATCAATATACGAAGGTCGAATTCTGTTGCAACCACTTCAGGGACACCTCTATCTATGTCCAATAATTGGTATACTGCTTCCATAGCAGTCCTTACCGAATATTCAGTGGTAAATACAGTATCTCTTTCTGTTTCTGCAAAATTACCAATAAAGGCTATGTTGCGAGCATTTTCAGGCACGACAAGTGGTCTATCCCCAACGGATCTAGGCATAAAATAAGAACAGATATATGGCATATAGACTGGTATCGTATTACATTGCGTTTTAGCGAGGTCTTCAATTTGATTGATAGGAACGCCCATATGATATAACCATTCTTGGCAAATTTCATTTCCACTGCATTCAGTGATAGGTTTATGGATGTAATCCCCATTTACGTTTGAATATAATGCATAGATCCAAACTCTCACCTCGTCTTCGGGTTGGCTTTTAAATTGTTGTTGACGATTAACAGTAAAACTCATTTGCCATTTAGAATCATTAACAGTAACAATACCACCTGTCACTGTCTTGCCGGCTAAAGGGTCTCGTTTACAAATTTGCTCGATTGTATTAATAATTGTCATGTTATTTGTCGTCGCGGTTGCTGATACAAACCAACTTTTGTCTGGTAAACGATGATAGAACTTTTCGGGACAACCAAACTCAGGGCTCTGTTTGGCAAGATTACGCCATAACGTCCAACTACCACCGATTTCTTTTGTAGGGGGTGCGGGTGTGTTGTTATCTCCATAAGTTGAACTTTCAGTGATACTACCATTCGTAACAAATACTATATCATCTGGCATTAGAGGAATGATATCATCTTTACCTGAACGCTTAAGTTGAATTTCACGCGCAACCTTCTCTTTCGTTGTGATATCTACTTTGATATTCAACACTTGAACATCATATTGAAATTGCACACCGTGGGACTCTAAGTAAGCAATCATCGGAAGAACTAGTGATTCATATTGATTATATTTGGTGAACTTAAGGGCACTGAAATCTGCTAATCCTCCAATATGATGTACAAAGCGCATTAAATATCGACGCATCTCCATTGCAGAATGCCATGGCTCAAATGCGAACATCGTTTTCCAATAGATCCAGAAATTCGAATGCAAAAAGTCATTTGAGAAGACATCCGTAATCTTCACATCGTTTAATGTCTCTTCTTTCATTAAACATAAATGAATGATTTCTTTAATGGCTTGTGGCGTCAAAGTAAAATCACCATCAGTAGCTAACTGATGCCCCCTTTTCTCAATAACACGACAACGTGAGTAATTAGGGTCTTCTTTATTTAACCAATAAAACTCATCTAGAACGGAAGCATTATCCATTTCAAGTGACGGGATGGAGCGAAATAAATCCCACAAACATTCGAAATGGTTCTCCATTTCTCTTCCACCTCTCACAACATAGCCTTTCAAAGGAAGTTCATCTCCATCTAAACTTCCACCAGGTTTAGATAATTCTTCTAAAATATGGATTTTTGACCCATCCATTTGTCCGTCTCTAATCAAGAAACATGCAGCAGCTAGAGATGCTAATCCGGAACCAATAAGATAAGCTGATTTACGCTCTACATTTTCTGGTTTTTTAGGACGTGCAAATGCTTCATAATTTCCATTACTATAGTACATACGTATCACTTCCCAAGTTTTCATAGTTTTTAATTTTTAGATTGAAAAGTAGTAAACTATAAGTAATCTTAAAGAAATTAATCTACCCTTCGATAGTATTATAAAATGACGAGGGGCAAGAATTGTGCGTCACTTATGTGCGTTTGTAACATAAGCGACATTTTATTCAAACTGTCCGATATGAGGAGTGATTAAGTTGAACAAACAAGATTTACGCGTCCAAAAAACACATCAAGCCCTAATTACTTCATTTTCTGATTTACTACAAACTAAATCTTTTGAACAAATAACGGTTCAAGACTTATGTGCAAATGCAAATGTACGACGATCAACTTTTTATCGTCATTTTAATGATAAATATGACTTGTTAAATCACGTTGTCGGCACGTTGATTGATCATTTTAGAAAGTTATATTTACCAGACATTAATCCCGACAATCCTAGACAATTTTTTGAGAAATTGATGAGAGATGTTTTGACATTTATTCACGATAATAAAGACATTGTCCGTAGCGTTATAACACTCAATTTTTACGGCGAAGTTTATACTATTTTTTATGAACAAATCTATAAAGCAGTTCAAAAGCAAATTGAATTTGATCGACAGAGTGGTCAATTTTATGTAGATGTAACAATATATGGAGAATTTTTAACTGGAGGTATTTTGAGCGTCATCACGAATTGGATTCAACATGGACAACAACAATCGATTGATAAAGTGACGAAAGAAATTGTTAATATGATATGTGGCGCAAGAGAAGTACATTTGAAAAAACTGAGCTAAAACGCCTTTATTAAAGATATTTCATTATTTGAAAAATGTCGCCAAGATAAAAGCTTAGCGACATTTCTTCTAATTTAATTTATTGATTTAGAACCATTTCCATTTTTTATCAGCAGCTACACGTGGATACTGACTGCCTGGTAAGAAATCCCTATTATAATGAACATAGGCTTTACCTTTTCTATTGATAGCTAGATGCCATTTAGATTTATCTTTAGGTACAACATCATATAAATCTTTTTTTACATGATATGTCTTGCCATCTATCTCATGGTTTCCCTCAGTTAACACTTTCTTATATTCATATTTTTGACGATATTGTTTGATGATGTGATTACCTATTCTATTTCTATTGTATTTCGCCTTTACATCACCAAAGGGTTTCACATTCATTAGTGTTTCATTTAGACGTAATTGATCTTGCTTATTTGTCAGTGCAATATTATAGCCTTTATTACTTGTACCTGTCTTTAAGCCATCTGTACCAGGTAAATATAGTGGTTGCCCTTTTAAAGATAAATTCGTACTTTTAAAAGTATTTCCATTTTGAGTATCCCGTGGCAACTTAGATATTTGTAATATCTGAGGGTACTTCTTAATTAACGCTTGCATTAAAAGGTTCATATCTTTAGCGGTACTTTTAGGGTAATCTTGTTTCTTAAATTTTGAAGGTGCATATTGATCTAATAAACTATTCTGCGCACCTGCTGGATTGACAAAATTTGTATTAGCCATATTAAACGATTTAGCTCGTTCATTCATTGTGTTAGTAAATTTATTATTATCGCCACTTACTTTCTCACCTAATATCATTGCTGCGGCATTACTTGATGCTAAAGTGGTTTGTTTAATTAATTCTTCAATAGTATGCGTTTGACCTTGTTTCAATGATACTGATGATAGGTTTGGTAGGTTGGACATGGTAGCATACTTATTTGTAATTTTGACTTTGTCACTGAGCTTTAACTTCCCATTCTCAATCGCTTCATAAGTTAAATATAAGGTCATTATTTTAGACATAGAAGCAGGGTCAACCTGATTATTTCCCCGGTAATTATATAGAATTTGCCCTTGCTCAGTAGTAAGCATGACACCACTAGGCTGATATTTCGTACTAATACTACTTTTCTTTTCTTTATTAGCAATAGTTACTGGCGATTCACTCGCATAACTTATCGATGTATGTAATAACGAAATCGTAGTGATAATACCTATTCCTTTTACAAATTTACCAAACAAAATATCCCCTACTTTTTTAATATTAATAATGTTGTACAATACCTTTTATAACAATATTATAGGAATAATACAACTACATTCAAAATCATAATCACTTAACTATATTGTTGTTACTTACTATACATTTTGATATCCATTAAACTTTACTTGCTTTTTAATGAAAAATTGAAACTCTGAGAACTACCATAATACAATTCTCAGAGTTCGACTATGTCGTTTCAATTAAGGTTCGTCACATAGAAAGTAATTAAAATTATTTATAACCTTTCTCACCTTTAAAATAACTACGATCTTCTTTGCTATAAACTTTGTCTGGATTTACAAATGGTTTCAACTTGTATTTAAAGTCATATAGATTCAAACCATCGATAGCAATACGGTCTTGATAAACGCTATCTTCACCAATATCAGTAAAATTATTTGGACCTACCCCAGCTAAGAATTTAAATCCTGCTTTATTCTCTAGGTACTGATAGCCTGCTGAACCTCTATCTTGCGCACCATGAGGGAAAATAAATAAATCCGTTTTGCCAATAATTGGCGTTACTTCTTTCTTCCAACGTTCTGTATCTTTCACAATACGATCATATGAACTATTTGCAAAATCAATGTGCCCCCAAGAATGACTTGCGAATGTCCAACCATCGCGTTTCATTGCATTTGCAACTTTTATCGCTTGTTCTTTTCGCTTAGAGTAGTCTTTACTATCCAACTCATTCGTGCGATATCCGAGTACCCCATTGTATCCAGTTAAACCAACCACACCTTTTTGTCCATTCAATGAAAAATCTGGATGTTCTTTTACGAATTGATTTAGAATCGGAACAATATCATTCGATTCACTTTGAGTAACCTTACCATCTTTGTCTTTCGTTTCAGATACAACATGATTATATTTGTCTAATACTAAGCGATCTGCATAACCATTTCCTCTCATATATTCATAATAATTCATATCATCTATTGATAAAATTAACGGTTTCTTTCCTTTGGGCAACTTAAGTGATTTCTTTTTAATAGGTTTAGAATTGAAATCATATGCATCATGCGGATCAATCAATATGTAATGGTGCTTATATAATTCATCAAGTGAGCGTTTAAATTCTTCAACGGTAATCATCCAATCATTATTGCCTTTGGCTTGATTCGCTTCACCAGTAAACGCCACTTTAGGATCCGTAATTAAAGGATGGAAGAAAATATGTGCTACATCACCCTTATATTCAACCCAATCTTTTTGACCAGAACTACGCTTTTTCGCATAAATATTCTCTTTTTTATTATGCGTTTCTTCTTTAGCTTTTTTCTCTTGCGTTTGCGATGTCGATTGACAAGCACATAAAACAATGGCTATTAAAACAGTGAATACACTCAACAAATATTTTTTAATCATGTATTGGCTCCTTTATGTAAGAAAGTAATTTTATGCCGATTACTAAATATTATATAACATTTTTATACTATGCATAACATATCATTTATAACTTAACGGAATTTTTACATGAAATTAATTTTATTCAGTTTTAAATTATTTTGTTTCTTCTTTTCGCGAGAAATTTCATACTTACATTAACTACAATCGCTAAAACGATTAAGCTTTTCAATATTAATTCGTAAATTGTTGGCATCGAAAATGTACTAATAAACACAAATATTAGTATAAGTACTATCGCAATTTTATCGTGAATATCTAATGTCATTATGTTCACCTTTAGCTTTAATATAATTTCTTATATAATTGTATTATACATATAAAAGGAAATGGATGTTTTGAGGAAATTATTAGCCTTGGCATTACGCAATTGCCAACTCATGGTTTTACTGTAAGAGTGTTATCTAATATGACCCAGGCAATTGAGGAGATTCTAAATACAGTTCAATCTTATATTGCGAATAAGTTATATGATCGACAAATAGACTTTTTAAGAAAATATTAATTAAGAAAACAGCTTATGGTGCACTTTGTGATGTGTACTATAAGCTGTTTTATATTATTCTTTAATTTTGAAAATGAACGATTGAGATGTGATTATATTTAATACTGCTTACTTGCATATAAATGCTTTTTCATCATGCTATTCGGTATCGCCAAATATATAATTATATATGTCTTGTGATACTTGTTCGAAGTTATCGACGTTGAGTGACAGATAGAATTTCAGTTTAGGCTCTGTGCCTGATGGTCTTAAGGCAATAAACCCTTCTTTAAAGAGTATTCGAATCACATTCGCTTGTGGTAATGATATTGCTTCTTCCGTGTTGTCTTCTTTATAATTGCGTTTCAATGTCTCGTAATCTTCTACTGCAATGACTTTTAATCCTGCAATGACATCAGGAATATTACGTCTTAATTTATCCATTAAAGCGTTTATTTGCTGTTGTCCTTCTCTACCTTCAAAGACTTTAGACATCGGTTTATCCCGATATTGTCCTACTTCTCTATGAATCTCTTTTAATGCGTCGTGCAGTGTTTTTCCTTCATTTTTCAAAATAGAAGCATACTTAATGATTAATGGAACGATTTGAATGGCATCTTTGTCTCGCACGAAGTCGTCAGCTAAGTAACCATAGCTTTCTTCATAGGCAAATAAAAATGATTCTGTATCATCTAACTCACGAATGGCTTTAGCAATGTGTTTAAAGCCGATTAAGACTTCCTTCACAGTCACCTCATGTTGTTGTGCAAGACGTTTACCTAACTCACCACTTACAATAGATTGAATAACAACCGAATGATTCGGCACATTCGTGTATTCGAGCAGATATTTAATGAGTAATGCGCCAATTTCACTACCACCAAAGTAATATGTTTGACCATTTGTATCTCGTTCTACAAATCCCATGCGATCGACGTCTGGATCTGTCGCAATAATAAGGTTAGCCTCCAAGTCGTGTGCCTGTTGAATTGCTAAATCAAAGGCTTCTCGCTCTTCGGGATTCGCACTTTTAACGGAACTGAAATTTGGATCTAACTCACATTGCAATTCGACTAAGCTTACATTCTGAAAATTAAGATGCTTTAAAACGTCCGGAATAATCGGCACACCAGTACCATGCAAACTTGTATATACGACCTTCAAATCAGATTGTGGAATATCACCTATAAGATTTGTAATTTCATTTATGTAACTATCATAAACCGCTTCTTGTAAATCAAAGGTGTTCTTCTCAATAAGTTCTTGATTTAAGTCAATATTCAACTCAAGTGGATTACCTAAGTTATTGATATATTGAGCAACTTCTAATGAAGTATCCTCATCTAATTGCGCACCATCTGCACCATAAACTTTGATGCCGTTATAATCTTTAGGGTTATGGCTTGCTGTAATCATGATACCGGCAGATGTTTGCAAGTATCGGACAGCAAAAGATAGTTGTGGCGTTGTTTTATATACATCTGCCAGATAAACTTTAATGCCTTTCGAAGTCAAAATTTGCGTAATAATATGCGCGAATTCTGAAGATAAATGACGAATATCATAGTGAATGACAATTGAAGGATTATCTTCTTTATCTTTTAAGTAATTAGCAATTCCTAATGCCAGACGTTGTATGGTATAGCGATTTAAACGGCCTGGACCAAGTCCAAACTGGCCACGAATACCTGCAGTTCCAAAAGCTAATTCAGTTTCAAATCCTTGTTCTTGAAACGTTGTGGTCTGACTATCATAGAATGATGCTACAAGACTGTCATCTTTATATTTCATCCAATTGTCTTTCATTATATACTCCTTTCATACTTATACGGATGTCTTATTATTCTATTTCAGTATACTGGATATTAAAAAAAGTTTCATTTGATTAGGAGATAAGCATTATTTAGTTATCGTTGATGCTCAACGAATCAAACTCGCAATAAGTAACCCATAGTGATAAAATACATTTATAAATTAATTCCATTGGCAACACCAAACCACTCACTATTGCGCTAGTGAGGGGTTTTATGGTGTGTTAGACGATGTCGCTTATTTCTCTATTACTTACTGAAATTGATAGCTTTCATGACCTTTAGCAAAGGCTTCAACGGTATAAATCATTGAACCACCTTCTGAGTCGTTCTCAATGTCATTGGTACAAATGAGCAATTGGTTTGTTCCTGGAATAAATTGTGGATGTGTTGAACGTAACATTTTACCTTCATCACGCCCTGGCATTAAGATTTGACCAATAGGATATCCACGTTTGTTGAAGACTAGAACACGCCCTTGTCCATACATTGCTACGTATAAATTATCATCGCTATCAATACATACTGAGTCTGGTCCTTCATGGCCAGTAAAGTAATATGGAATCGTTGCGCCAAACGGTGCAATTGTCACGCCATCGTCCTCTAATTGAATACGATGTAGTCGGTTAGTCGTTGTTTCTGTAACCCATAATATTTTTTCATCCGTACTTAAAGCTACACCATTCGCTACTGAAATGTTCTGAATGACTGGTGTCACTGTCTTGAAGTCTGGTGAAACATAGTAAACGCCACCTTTAGGGTTGGTAGAATAGCCTCTGAAATCAGTGAAATAGAAACCACCTTTACTATCAAAGACCATGTCATCAATACAATATTCAGTATTGAGTTCCGAAATGATTTCTTCAAATTGTTCACCATGTTCATCTGTGGCGAAGATACCACCTGTTGACTCGAAATCGCCTAAATAACAAGTGAATAAACGTCCATCTTTATGTATTTTGACTGCAGCTGGATTTTGTTTTGTTGATTGAAACGCTGTTGAAACCTTTTTTGTGTCTATGTCGACTTTAAAGATTTTACCGCCAAACACTTCACATAAAAATAAATTATGATCTCTATCAAAGACAAGACCTTCAAGTTGAAGTCCTTCATCTGAAATTTTTAACCAAGGTTCTGCCGTTACCGTTTGTAATTCACTTTCAGAAATAATAGGTACTGCACTTTTTGATGCCCCAGTATATGTTAATTTTGGTAAAGATTGATTTGTCATAATTAACAATTCCTCCCTTTTCGAAAAGTATAATCTTAATTCATTATAATCCTTTAATTCACTTTTTACTTATCGTACTACATGTAATCGTTTTCAAAAAGTGATTGTACTTCTAACATAAGTCTGTTGTCCTATATTCAAAACCGAAATATTGAAAGTTATTGTAAATTTGGTAAAATAATATAATGTTGATTTTTATAAAAAGATAAATTATTGAATAACTAAAAGATATGGCTTGCCTTTACGATAAATAAATTTTTAGAGGAGAATTAGAAAATGGATTATAGAGTGTTATTATATTACAAATACACAACAATTGATGACCCTGAAACATTTGCAGCTGAGCACTTAGAATTCTGCAAATCAAATAATTTAAAAGGTAGAATTTTAGTTTCTACAGAAGGTATCAATGGTACATTATCAGGTACGAAAGAAGATACTGATAAATATATCGAACATATGCATTCAGATGAGCGTTTCGCAGATATGACGTTCAAAATTGATGAAGCTGAAGGACATGCCTTCAAAAAAATGCACGTGCGTCCAAGAAATGAAATCGTTGCTTTAGGTTTAGAAGACGATGTTGATCCACGTGTTACAACTGGTAAATATTATTCACCTAGCGAATTTAAAGAAGCACTTGAAGATGAAGATACTGTCATCTTAGATGCTCGTAATGACTATGAATTTGACTTAGGTCACTTCCGCGGTGCCATTCGCCCTGATATCACACGCTTCAGAGACTTACCAGACTGGATTCGTGAGAACAAAGATCAATTAGATGGTAAAAACATCGTAACTTATTGTACAGGTGGTATTCGTTGCGAAAAATTCTCTGGTTGGTTAGTTAAAGAAGGCTTCGAAAATGTAGGACAACTACACGGTGGTATCGCAACTTACGGTAAAGATCCTGAAACTAAAGGTCAATATTGGGACGGTAAAATGTACGTCTTCGATGAACGTATTAGTGTTGACGTTAACCAAGTTGAGAAGACAGTTATCGGTAAAGAACACTTTGACGGTACACCTTGCGAACGTTATATTAACTGTTCAAATCCTGAATGTAACAAGCAAATTCTTGTTTCAGAAGAAAATGAAGACAAATATCTCGGTGCTTGTTCATATGACTGTGCCAAACATGAACGTAACCGTTATGTAGCTAAAAACAACATTAGCGATGAAGAATGGAATCGTCGTTTAGAAAACTTCAAAGACGTTCCAGAACATGCACATGCTTAATATCTAAATCATATCCCATATGAGATTTAATTAGCTCATAAGGGATATTTTTGAAGTGGCTTAGAATTCTTCATGAAGTCATTGTCCACCGCAACTTACTTTGCTTATATGATTTCTTTTTTGAGATTTTCAATGTTGGAATATAACTAGAATTGAAATATCTTTATACAAGCATCGAAGCAATTATTTAACAGCATTTTCTTCGCTATTGGCACTTTTATTATTTCTATGATAGTTGACTATTACGGTATAATTTGGGCCTATATTATTTGTTTTAGTATGTATATAGCAACTTTTATTTTAGGACTCTTTTTCCGAAAAACTTTAAAAATTGTAATGAGTAATTAGAAATCTTATAATTGATAATAATTCTCACTTTAAATACTGGAGGTTTCTACATATGTGTACAGGTTTTACGTTTCAAGCTAAAAACGGTGACGTTATTTTAGGACGTACGATGGACTATGACTATCCATTAAGTGGACATCCTGCTGTGCAACCACGTCACTACTATTGGGAATCTCGTGTAGATTATAAAGGTACAACGTCGTATGGTTTTACTGGTGCCGGTTCTGATATGGAAGGCTTTATTTTCGGAGACGGTGTAAATGAGCATGGCCTCGCAATATCTAATCAATATGACCGTGGTTATGCCTCATACGCTAATAAAATACGAGATGGATACATCAATATTTCACAAACTGAAGTATTAACATGGGTACTTGGTTACAACAAAACGATTGAGGAACTTATTGAACAAGCAGACCAAGTTAATGTCGTTGCACATACATTGAATGATATTAATGAAGCGCCACCATTACATTATCATGTATCGGATGCGACAGGCCGAACTGTAGAGATTACGTTTGTAGAAGGTCGCATTGTCGTTCATGATAATCCAGTCGGTATACTAACAAATAGCCCTGATTTAAATTGGCATTACGAGAACTTGAAGAATTATGCGAATGTGACACCTTACAAACCACAATATAAACGCTATAAAAATTTATATATCGGCAATGAAAGTGGTACCTCTGGACTACCAGGTGGTTATACGTCAGCAGAACGTTATGTAAGAGCAGCTTATCTTGTAAGTAATATGTTGCCTGACGATGGTGATGATGCAGTATTAAATGCGTTTAGAATTCTTGATAATGTAAGCATTCCTAAAGGTGCAGTTCGCCCTTCTGAAGATGAATTCCACTATACGCTGTACCAAACTGTATTTAACTTAACATCGCGTACATTGTATGTGAAATACTATAATTCTAATCGTATTGCTGAATTACAATTAACTGAGGATTTATTAAATAGCGACGAATTAGTTATATTTAATCCGATTCCGCAAGGATTGTCTACCGATAAAGTAAATTAATTATCTATAAACAAACAAGCGTGGCTGATAAAAAAGCCACGCTTGTTTTTATTATGCTTTAACATTTTTAGGAATCAGAATAAATGCTGATATAAGTCCAAGTATCATAATAATTGCCCCGACTAAGAATGAAATCATTGCTGACATTTCTACTGAATAGAATTGTTGGCATACTGTAAATACGGTCGTATTTAACGCGATACCAAAAGCTCCTCCAAGTGTAGCGCCCATCTTATATAAACCTGTAGCAAAACTCACTTTCTCTTCTGGCATATTGAATACTGCAATCGTTAAGCCTGGTGTAGCAACTAACCCATTACCAATCGCACATACAACAAATGCGAAAGTTACAATACCTACATACCAACTTGGCGATAAGAAAGTGAAGCTAATTAGAATGATACCAATTGCTGGAAATAGCGGCCCTGCAATTAACATACTTTTACCGCCATATTTTTGAATTGCTTTTTCACCTAAGCGTATCATCGCTATCGCCATGAAGACATACGGCACTGTAACCAAACCAGTTTGTGCTTCGCTCATACCAAATTGTTTTTGCGCGTAACCATTAAAGACTACTGTGGTACCTACCCCAGTGTTAAGCACAAAATTATTGATTGTTGAGCCCAGAAATGCTCGATTTTTTACAATTGAAAAATCAATAAATGGTGTGGGTCTGCCTTTTTCAAAAATATAAAATACAACTAAAGCAATGAGACCAACGATTGCAACAATTAACGTGAATCGACTTGCCCAACCATATGTAAAACCTTGAGTCATCAATAGCATCAAGCAAGCGATAATTACGCCAAAAATCACCATGCCTACATAATCGAAGGGCTGGTGATCACGTTCTTGACGTGGCACTTCTTTTCTACGCCTTAAAATAAAAATCGCAATAATTGATAAAACGATAGAAAACACAAAGATAAATTGCCAACTTAAAAAGCTAGAAATAAGACCACCGACATAGGAAGAAAATCCTATTCCACCAACTGTCGCAATCATCATAAAACTATAAGCTTTACGGAGTGGTTGACCTTTAAAGTTATCTGATACTAAGCCAATTGTAGAAGGTAGTAATATGGCAGCTGATAGGCCTTGAAAAATGCGCCCAATAACTAAGAATGGCGTGGCAGGAACAATAATAAGACTAAGGCAACCAATAATACTAAAGACGAGACCTATTATTGTCATCTTGAGGTTTCCCACTTTATCTGCAATATCTCCTGCACCCACCATGAAAATACCTGTAACGAATGATACAAGGCTGATAGATAGGTTAAGTGTAGAATCTGTAGCACCAAACGTCTTTTGTACACTAGAACCAATATTTATAAATGATTGTGCAAACAACCAATATGTTAACACTGCAAAACTAGCTGCAATGATTAATTTACCGTCGAACCTACTTTGATGTGAACTCACATCTGACACTTCCTTTACTGATATAATAAAATAGTTATTGAGAATTATTCTCATATAACCTAAGATATTATATCATGCCCTTGAAGAAAATATATAATTTAAAATTTTAATGAAGGCAACTAATAATCAGTTTATTTTAGAAACTTATCATAAATATCGTAGTTTTATATACTTATTTAGCCAAACTGTAATAAATAAACACAGACCTAACTTAATTGAAGAACATAAAGAAATAGTCTCGGAACTCGCAAAAGGTAATGTTCAAATGCTACTAATTTACTTTAAAATCATTTAAAAAAAGACTTAGAATTTAGTCTCTATTATCTTGAATTTTTAAACCTATTTATCATCTAACATTTCAAACAATATCTAAATATAAAATATTATTCAATTTATTTTAAATTCACTTTAATAGCAATTTTAGTTGTGCTAATATTAAGAAAATTACATCTATTATTCACTTATCTTTTACATATTAATTAGATAGGGTTACAGAGATTAATTGTAACTCTGACTCTCATCAATTAAATATTAAAAGTTAATTTGAATAACTGTTAAGGAGTGTTTTTATGGAATGGATTAAATGGATTGGTATTTTAATCATAATCATCGGCTTCATTCTTAAGTTTGACACTATAGCAATTATTTTAATTGCAGCAGTAGTCACTGGTTTAGTTGCCGGTATGGATATCGTTGAAGTACTTTCAACACTTGGAAAAGCCTTTGTAGATCAACGTCTTGTAACTTTATTTATGCTTACACTTCCTATGGTCGGTTTAATTGAACGTTTTGGTTTGAAACAACAAGCTTCTAAACTAATTAGTAACGTTAAGAAAATAACAACCGGTCGCCTTCTTACTTTATATTTAATTATTCGTGAAATCGCCGGCGTAGCTTCAATACGTATCGGTGGCCATCCTCAATTTGTTCGACCTTTAATTAACCCTATGGTTCAAGGTGCACTTCGAACACGTTACAATCTTACTGATAAAGACATCGATGAGAAAGATATTGAAAAACTAAAAGCCGAAGCATCTGCCATGGAAAATTATGGTAATTTCTTTGGACAAAACTTATTTGTTGGTGCTGCTGGTGTGTTATTGATGGTTGGGACTTTCCAATCTTTAAACATTAAAGTGAATGCGATGAGTTTAGTGCTCGCTTCAATTCCTGTTGCTATCATCACACTTATTTTAGTTTGGATTAAAAATATTTTACTCGATCGTTACTTCAATAAAAAATATGGAAATAATGAGGTGAAAAGTCATGAGTGAAGCAACTTTAAACCATATTTTAGAAATATTTTACATACTGATTGGACTTCAATTTTTATATACAGCTTATCGCGCTTTACGTTCACAAGATAAATCTAAAAGTTTAGGTACAGCAGCATTTTGGACCATTTTAGCTATTTTATTTATAGGTGGTCCTTATATACCAAATGCAATTAATGGTCTGCTAGTTTTAGCAATGGGTGCTTTAACACTTTTCAGACAAGTGAAAATCAAAAACATTATCGATGTTAATGATGAGGAAGTTGAAAGAGGTTCTGCTAAATATGGAAATAAGCTTTTCATTCCTGCAATTGTCTTAGCTGTGGTAGCAGTAGTTGTTTCAAACTGGACTCCACTTGGCGGTGCCATCGGTTTAGGTATTTCATCTATTGTAGGATTAATCGCAGCACTACTCATTATCAAACCAAAATTATCTTACACATTGTATGACAGTGACCGATTAACGCAACAAGTTGGAACGACAGGTATATTACCACAATTCTTAGCTGCACTTGGCGTACTCTTTACTGCAAGTGGTGTGGGTCAAGTCATTTCAAAAGGTATCTCTTCATTTTTACCTGAGGGCAACCATTTAATTGGTGCAATTGCTTATATATTAGGTATGGTTCTTTTTACAATGCTTATG
Source organism: Staphylococcus sp. HMSC062A01 (assembly GCF_001836805.1). Classification (NCBI taxonomy): domain Bacteria; kingdom Bacillati; phylum Bacillota; class Bacilli; order Caryophanales; family Staphylococcaceae; genus Staphylococcus; species Staphylococcus sp. HMSC062A01. The sequence goes on along the minus strand of NZ_KV830625.1, from coordinate 114,717 downwards.
GGAAATGCTTTCGCAGCATTTACTGTTATAACAGCAAGTATTGGTATTCCATTCGTTATTGCCCAAGGTGGCGATCCAATCGTTGCAGGTGCGCTTGCCATGACTGGTGGTTTCTGCGGAACATTACTTACACCTATGGCGGCAAATTTCAACACATTACCAGTTGCACTACTTGAAATGAAACAAGAATTTGGCGTTATTAAAGCACAGGCGCCTATAGCATTAGCACTTATAGTAATTCACATTGCTCTAATGTATTTCTGGGCATTTTAAATAATTCTAAGGAGGAAATGAATAATGAAAATTTTAGTTACAGCATTTGATCCATTTGGCGGTGAACAGATTAATCCTGCACTAGAGGCAGTAAAGCAATTGGAGAATACGATTGGCGAACATACCATTTCAAAGTTAGAAATTCCAACCGTCTTTCATGAATCTAAAGACGTCATTAATAAAGAACTGTCTAAAGGCGATTACGAAGTGGTCTTGTCTATTGGTCAAGCTGGTGGTCGTTATGACCTTACTCCTGAGCGTGTAGGTATCAATATCGACGATGCACGTATTCCTGACAACAAAGGAAATCAGCCTATTGATGTGGCCATTCAAGAAGATGGCGCACCTGCCTACTTCTCAAACTTACCTATTAAAACGATGACTGAAGCGATTAAAGCAGTAGGCGTCCCTGCAAGCTTATCGAATACAGCGGGCACATTTGTTTGTAACCATGTCCTATACCAATTAGGTTATCTCGCTGACAAGTCTTATCCGGGGCTACTATTTGGATTTATTCATGTACCATTTATCCCTGAACAAGTGACAGATAAACCTGAGAAACCGTCGATGTCTATTGAAACAATTGCGAAAGGTTTAACAGCGGCTATTAAAGCCATTTCTAAAGAAGACGACGCCAAAGTTGCACTAGGAGAAACACATTAAAAAGAGGGTCCCCACCCTCTTTTTTTAATTTCAAAATTGGAAAACTTCTACGTACCTATTCACAAATTTATCATTTCAAAGAATTTGTATAGGGTGTATCATATAATAATGTTTATTGATGGAAAAATATTTTCAATAACTAAACTCTATTATAAAAAATAATGATGAATACAATAGAAAGAAGGTAAAACATTGAAAAAGCGCATATTCTATTCACCTTCTATATGCGCGATGCTTATGTTAAGTGGTTGTGCTCAGTATCATAATGATGACAAAGAGGTTAAAGTCTCACTACCTCGTGAATTTAATACAAATCAACTAGATGCACAAGGCTTTGATGCGCCTATGCCTGTGTACAATGCTATCTATCAACCGCTTGTAACTTATGGTAAAAATGGCAAGATTGAACCAGGTCTTGCTACATCTTGGGAAGCTTCAGAAGACGGTAAACACTACCTATTTCATTTAAAGAAGAATGTAAAATTCAATGATGGTTCTGATTTTGATGCATCGGCAGTTAAATTCTCAATTGAACGTGCAAAGGCAACGGATACAACCGACCCTATAAACATTTAAGAATTGAGCATATTTAAGTTAAAAAACAATGCCTATCAAAACTTAGGCATTGTTTTTATTGCGTATATACTATGTAATTAGAGTATTTCTACCAAAAATAATTTTGAAATGTAGCTAATATATTACCAAACATGTGTATGATGATAGGTATTTCGAGCCGTTTTGTTTTTAAATATGCAACAACGAAAATGAAACCTGAAAAGCCGTAAATAAACCATTCACCTATGTTGCTTGGGCCATGAGCGCCAGCGAATAAAATAACAGATACTATGCCACCAACTATAGGTGCACCTCTAAAGATACCTTTAATTAACAATCCTCTAAATATAATTTCTTCTAAGATAGGACCTAAAATACCTATCGCAATGAGTTGTAAATACAGTGGTACATTGCGGTAACTTTCCTCTAACTCCTTCTCATTCCCTGTCGTAGGCATGAATTCAAAATAAATATAATCTGTACCATTTGCAAGAATGAATCCAATGATAATGATTAGCCATTGCTTTTTAGTTATTCGACTAAATTGAAATAGCTTCAACTTACTTAATTTTAAAATTAGAAATGCAATAATGACCCCTACAATAGCAATCCAAAAGTATCTTGGCTTCTCTACTAAGAGTATAACCATTGATTCGGCAACAAATAAAATACAAATTAAAAATAGAGATTGTAATAGCAACTTCCAATAAGGTTTTTGAGAAATTTGAAAATCTCCTGTTATATGGTCATGTGACATTTCATCTTTAGACATAGTTAACCTCCTAAACATATAATTCGAAATGTTAATTTTTAGTTAAGATAACGCATTTTTATGAAGTGACCTACAATAAATGTCAAATATATGTTACATTCATATAGAAGTATTCATTTTTCAAAATCTTATATTTCTAGACAAAGGTGGGTTTATTATGATGAATCATCAGAATATGGATACAATTTCTAATACTACATCTTCTTCAAATGAAGATAATTCAACTAAAGACCACATACATACCGAAGAACGTCGTCCAACTGGTAATAAGTTTGTACGTGCCCTTATTTTCATTGGCTGGATGCTACTAATTCAAATTCCTATTGTGAGTAGTATGTTTATCTATAGTTTTTCTATTTATATGGATACATTAACTTGCACATTAGTGACCATCATTTATTTCATACTAGCTGCTGTAGTAATATGGCTAGTTAGAGGTTATTACAAACGTCATACCTATGAAAAGCCTAAAAAATTTACAGGTAAGGATATTACAGTTAATGTTGGTTGGGCCGTACTTCTTAGATTAATCGTTATTGGTATGTCATATTTAATGCTATTTACGACAGGTTCAATGCAAACACAAAACGACAAAATGTTATTAGGTGATATGAACGCTGCCAAACCAACGCCTGATCAATTGGGCCAAGTTTTCCCTCTAATTGTCTTCGTACTGACGATTACATTTGTAGCACCTTATTTAGAAGAACTTGTTTATCGTGGCATTTTTAAAGAAACATTATTTAAACGTACACGATTCTGGTTACCGTTCATCCTATCATCACTTATCTTTGCTTCTCAGCATGGTATTTCAAATTGGGTGGCAATTCTAATGTATACCATGATGGGAATGATATTCTACCTTGCTTACCATCGTCGTAGAAATGTTCGTGACAGCATGATGGTTCATATGATTCATAATGGTGTGAGTGGCATCATGGTTCTAGTAAGTTACTTTATGGTATTTTTTAGTTAAACATTGAACTCTTAAACTAGTTCCAACATAACAAATATTGTCGCAATTTAATCTTAAATATTTCTTAATTTAGAATATAGCACTTATTAACACTATAAAAGCAGGACTTCATTACGTCGAAGTCCCGCTTATTTTTATTTATCAAATGCAATGGTCTTTATATTTTTCTCTTTCAAGAAATTCTCAATTTTGGCTTGTTCTCGACCATTCGCAATATTTTTATCTTTATTGATATCGAGAATATCTTTTAATGATGCATCTTCATCTAAATTTAACACACGTTGATTTGTTTGATATGTTGCTATCATATAATTACTTATCTTTTTAGTGTATTGTTCATATTCTTTGTTAGGCATCTGATTATTTTTTATGTACTTGGCAAAGTTATTTAAATTTTGTTCTTGTAAGTCTACAATATGATTGAATTTTTGTTCTTTTTTCTTAGATAACTTTTCGTCAGAATCTAACTTGTCCTCGTATGGCTCTCTAGCATCTGTTAATTTTCTATCGGTATCTAAATAGATTTTAATATCTTTTTTAATCGTGTTTTCAGAAATTTTCTGATCTTTAGTTGTTTTATCAAAAATATATTTCGGTATTTTATAATTATGATTAGCACTATTTTGTGACTGCTTGTTATCATTTGATGTATCTTTAGAATCATTTTCTTCTGACGATGACGAACAGCCAACTAATGTAAAAGTAAGAATAATTACAGGAATAACTAATAAGTATTTCTTCATATTAATGCTCCTTTATAATGTAAGTAATTCTTTCCTTTTTTTAGTATAAGCAACTACATAAATAATTTAAATAAACCATGTAAAATAACAACTACTTTTAAAGTAACTTGTTTACTATGCCTAATTTCATGAGAGAATATCACTCTTTAGAAATCTGAACCCTTCTATTGAATACCTCTATGTTTAATCATTAGTAAAATAAAAATAACGCCTATGTATCCTGCGATAGATATAATGGATGCTTCATAACCAAATTGATTGCCTGTGATGGCTATGTTGTTCGTATGTACGACATATTGCCAAATACTATACTGACTTTCCTTTTCCGTGATAAGTAAAAGTTGGGATAAATTCCAAAAAAAATGTAGTGTAATACTTGCCCAAATGGTATTAAATTTATAGGTTGCCAAACCGAACATGATGCCTACTAGTGAACCGCTAATTAATAATAAGAAGAAACTACTTACATTTAACCCACCATTTAATAAATGGATTGCCCCAAAAAATATTGCCATGGAAATAATGGCAATCTTGATGTTCGTCTTCTTCTCAATGTACCCCATCAATAAACCTCTGCATACCATTTCTTCAACGACCGCGCCACCTAAGGCTGTTACGAAGATAGACCAGAAAAATGAATGCAACATATCATTTAAATTACCAAAGTGGTGCACAGTAAAATCACCTGGAACAAAAATGAAATAAATGCCATAAACTACTATTGGTAAGCTTAAGCCTAATATCACATAGAGTTTATTAAACTTAGGTGTTGTTATACGATATGCGCTCAAGCGATCTTTTAATACACGTTTAATGAATAATCGAACGACTAAAAAAGCAAAAATGATATATAAAATCCCTTGTAAAATAGCGCCTATACCTAGAAATGGAATTAAATCACTAAAGATGGATGCAATGCCTTGTGTAACGACCATGATAAGTAGTGCTAATAAGAATATACCTGCAATTTTCAATATTTTCATGATAATACCCCTATCTTTTTATAATCATTATTATATTAGCACAATGTTAAAGATATAAAATACGAGTCGAACAATCAATGATGTCCAACTCGTATACTAAATATTATTTTTTCTCTATTACTTTAGAAATATATGTTGATGGTTTATCTTTATCAAATATTGTTAGCCCAGTAATATCTTTTGCATTTTTAGATGGTACGACAAGACTTACTAAATATCCGAAGACGAAAGCAACGACGAATGAAATGATTGATACGTAGAATGGTGAGTTACCTCCACCAACGCCATTTAGTAGGTATGCAATGATTACACCTGCAATTAATCCTACTAAGACACCAAATGTATTCGCACGTTTTGTAAAGATACCTACTGCAAAGATACCAGCTAGTGGTACACCAAATAATCCAGTGATCAATAAGAATAAATCCCATAAATTGTTTGAATCAGCAGCAATTAAGTAAATTGAAATACCATAGCTTAATAAGCCTGCCACAACAATGACTAATCGTGCAAAGTTAACTTCTGATTTATCTGCCCCTTTTCCAAAGAAGCGATGTTTAATATCTTCAGAAATACAAGCAGAGATAGAGTTCAAGCTTGATGAAATCGTCGACTGTGCAGCCGCAAATATAGCTGCAATCAGTAATCCGCCCACGAATGGTGGCATTTCAGTTAGAATGAAGTAAGGCACGATAGATGATGTATTGAATCCTTTAGGCAATACCTGTTCATGTTGATAGAAAGAATACATCATAGTTCCCATTCCATAGAAAATAGGTGCAGAGATTAACGCTAAAACACCATTTGTCCATAACGATTTCTTCGTTTCATCCATAGAGTCAGATGCTTGATAACGTTGAACAACATCTTGACTCGCAGTATATTGGTGTAAGTTGTTAAAGATATTTCCAAGGAAGATAATCGGAATCGCTGCTGCTGCGCTATTTAATTTCCAGTTATCTACACTAATAATCTTCTTATTGGCAATTGCATCACTGACAATTGTGCCGAAACCACCTTTGATTTCAAAAGCACCGATGATAATTATCATTAATGCGCCACCAAGTAAAATAACACCCTGGATAAAATCGCTCCATACAACGCCTTCGAATCCACCTAAGAAAGTATAAAGAATACATAAAATACCCACTAAACTAGCTACGATGAATGGATTCATATCAGATACAGCTGTGATTGCTAATGTTGGTAAATAAATAACAATCGCTATGCGTCCTAAATGGAAAATGACAAATAATAATGAACCGATGACACGTATACTTGGTCCAAAACGCGCTTCTAAATATTCGTACGCTGATGTTACGCGTAACTTTTTAAAGAATGGTACATAAAATGCGATTAAAATTGGAATAATTGCGACAATCGCAATATTACCAGCGATGTATGCCCAATCTGTTAAAAATGCCTTTTCCGGTGTAGACATAAAGGTAATGGCACTTAAAGTCGTCGCATAAATCGAGAACCCAATGGCCCACGAAGGCAAACGACCACTTGCCGTGAAGAAACTATCCGTATCTTTACCAGCCCTTTTAGTAAAGTACGCTCCAATTAATAACATAATGACAAGATAACCAATAACAGCTACCCAATTCCATGCCCCAAAACCGACTTGATGCATAATCAACACCCCTTGTGTTACATATTCTGTTGTTAAATATTCTCAGTTTGTCTATAAATCGTATTTCTTAATTAATGTGTCCAATGCATCGCGATGTCTTTCATCAAATGGTCGGAATGGACGTTTAGGCAATCCTCCATCGATACCACGCGTTTTTAATATTTCTTTTAATGTTGGGTAAATGCCCATACTTAATACCGTTTCGATGATGTCATTCGTATCATGTTGTATTTGATATGCTTCAGCAATTTTGCCTTCTCGTGCTAAATCAAATATTTGTCGTGCACGGCGACCATTCACATTGTATGTTGAACCAATTGCCCCATCGACACCTGAAATTGTCGCTTGCACTAACATTTCATCAAATCCAGATAATATGAGTTTATTAGGAAATGCCTTACGGATACGTTCTAATAAGAAGAAGTTCGGTGCAGTGTATTTCACGCCTACAACTTTTTCATGATTAAATAACTCGCCAAATTGTTCGATGCTAATATTGACACCTGTTAAGTCAGGAATCGCATAAATAATCATATTGTTTTGTGTTGCTTCGATAATGTCGAAATAATATTGCTTAATTTCTTCAAAAGAGAATGGATAATAGAATGGTGTCACTGCTGATAACGCATCATAACCTAGTTCTGTTGCGTATTTCCCAAGTTCAATCGCTTCATTTAAATCTAATGATCCAATTTGCGCAATTAAGTTCACATCGTCTCCAACAGTTTCTTTCACTACTCTAAAAATTTGTTTCTTTTGTTCTTTACTAATTAAGAAGTTCTCCCCAGAACTACCATTCACATATAAGCCATCAAGTTTCTCAGTCTCAATCGCATTTTTAGCAATTTGCTTTAATCCTTCTTCTTTTATTTGTCCATGTTCATCAAACGGTACAAGTAATGCGGCGTATAATCCTTTTAATTTATCTTCCATGTCATGTTCCTCCAAATCAATTTTTATTCAAATTCATTTTTATAAACTTTGAGATAAATTCAATTACAATAAATTTCTATTTACACCTCGAATTGTAAACGCTATCATTTTATTAAACAACTATTTTTGAAAAGATTTAACAAAATTTTACGAATTTGATGAAAATATTTTTCAAAAAGAATGATGACGATTACTTTAATTTGAAGTGTCGTTATAATAAAGACGACTAAGGAGGTACCTCAATGTATAAAATAGCTATAGATATAGGTGGAACAAATATTAAAGTGGCAGTCATTAATGATGACTTAGAAATGATTGATTATAAAAAGATTAAAACGCCAGATAATATTAATGTGCAAATTGTAGATGAAACATATCAATTAGTAGCAGCATTTATGAAACAATATCAACTTAAAAATCCATTTATTGGTATTTCAAGTGCTGGTGTCGTCGATTCAGATTTAGGTCAAATTATTTATACGGGGCCAACCATTCCTAATTATGACGGTACACAATTCTTCGAAGTCTTCAAAGATTTATCGTCTGATATCGCTGTTTATAATGATGTGGATGCGGCATTGTTAGGGGAACTTAAACTCCATCATTATGAAGAAGATAATATATTCTGTTTAACTTTGGGGACAGGTATTGGTGGTGCATTTTACAGTCAAGCTTCTGGCATTTATCAAGGTTCGCGTCACCGTGCCAATGAAATTGGTTACTTACTTTATCGTGAAGAAGATGGTAAAACATTTGAACAACGTGCCTCAACATCAGCTCTTAAAGATTTAATGACTAAACATCAATTTGAACATGGTACGGATGTACCTAGATTATTTAATCTAGCAGAAGATGGTAATGAAGAAGCACTTAATATTCTCAATGAATGGAGTAATTATGTTGCAGAAGGTATTGCTCAAATTCAAATTATTTATGATCCAAGCTTGATTCTTATTGGAGGCGGTATTTCATCTCAAGGTGAAACACTTCTCAAATATATAGAACCTAAAATTCATCATTATTTACCCTCTGACTATGGCATTGCTAAGATTCAAACAACTCAAACAGAGAATCATGCTGCTTTATTCGGCGCAATCACTAAATAACAGCTGGATTTAGATAGGAGTGGGACACTGAATTCATAACGAATTCTGTCCCACTCCTCACTCATTCTTTCTCATTTCCTAAAATGACGTCTCGTGTTTGTTGATACACTTGGTGCATATGTGTGTCATTCAATAATAAATAACTCACGATATCTAATAAAAATAGTGTTGCGATTTGTGAGTTGATGAATTTTGAATCATTGTTACTTGATTGAGCCGTCGTGATTAATACTAAATCTGCATTCTTAGTAAGCGCACTACCTTCGAAATTTGTTATGACTACGACATACGCCCCTTGATTGCGAGCAATCTTCGCAGCTTCAATTAATTCTAAGGTTTCCCCACTATTTGAAATAGCGACAAACATATCTCGTGATGAAAGTAGCGACGCCGATATCTTCATTTGGTGCGCATCTGTTGATACAGAACCTTTGATACCCATACGTATTGTGCGATAGTAAAATTCACTTGCCGTTAATCCCGAACTTCCTAATCCTGCGAAATTGACTTGTCTACACGTTTTTAAATTGTGTGCTAGACGCTTAATCTTTTCCTCGGAAATAAATTCACCCGTTTGTTGGATAATGTTTTGATGATAACGATGAATAAGCTGAACAAGCGGTGCATTTTCTACTAGCTTTTCTGATTTTTCGTGTTGCAAATTAAACTTCATATCTTGAAAGTTGGCATAATTTAATTTGCCACTAAATCTTGTAATGGTAGCTGGTGATGTCCCGATAGCATAAGCTAAGGAATTAATTGTAGAGAAATTTTCATCAAGTTCATGTGTTTGTATATATTCAATAATTTTTTTATCCATTTTCGTTAATAAATGACGACTTCGTTGAATACGATTTTCAAATTTCATGACAACACCTCGTAATTAAGTTAGTTAAACTGTATTATATTTGAAAATATTTTTCAATTCTCAATTATAAATTGATAAATATTTTCTTAATGTTATGATATGAATGAATAAACGAATCAATTATAAATACTATTTCTATTTACAATTTTGAAAAAGACGGAGCGTGTTTAAAAATGTTACCAAATGGATTAATCGTGTCATGTCAGGCGTTACCTGACGAACCATTACACTCATCATTTATTATGTCAAAGATGGCTCTAGCAGCTTTTCAAGGTGGAGCGGTTGGTATACGTGCGAATACTAAAGAAGATATTTTAGCGATTCGAGAAGAAGTATCACTACCGGTTATCGGAATTGTAAAACGAGATTATGAAGGTTCTAATGTATTTATTACAGCAACTTCTAAAGAGGTGGATGAACTAATTGAAAGTGGATGTGAAGTAATTGCTTTAGACGCGACAACGCAAACACGTCCTAAGGAGTCCCTTGAAGAATTAGTTCATTACATTCGAGAGAAAGCACCCCATGTTGCAATTATGGCGGATATTTCAACTGTTGAAGAAGCCATCAATGCAGATCATTTAAACTTTGATTACATTGGCACAACATTACGTGGGTATACGTCTTATACAAAGGGACACATTCTCTTTGAAAATGATTTTGAATTTTTAAAAGAAGTATTAGAAAAGGTCAACGCGAAAGTTATTGCAGAAGGTAATGTCATTACACCTGAAATGTATAAAAAGGTAAGTGACTTAGGCGTACATTGTACGGTTGTCGGTGGGGCAATTACACGTCCTAAACAAATCACTGAACGTTTTATAGAAGCTGTCCAACAAAAATAATTGCTTAATTTGGAGGCGTAAATCATGAAGATAACGAACTTAGTAGATAAAAAATTAGCGAGTGATTATGTTGCAATTGAACTATTGAAGTTAATTAAAGATAAGCCTGATGCTATATTAGGACTTGCTACTGGTGGCACGATGACGGATGTCTATCCCCGCTTTTCAGAATTGCTATCAGCCAATCACGTTGATTTAGCAAATGTTCAAACATTCAATTTAGATGAATATGTAGGGTTAGAACCTGAACATGCTCAAAGTTATCATACGTATATGCATCAATTATTATTTGATCATAATGCTAGTTGGAATGCCGATAACATTCATATTCCTCAAGGCCATGTTGATGATTTAGAGCGTGAGGCACGTCGTTATGAGAATCAATTGAAACAAATTGGTCAACCCGACATTCAATTATTGGGTATTGGTGAAAATGGACACATCGGATTCAATGAGCCTGGCACATCTTTTGAAAGTGAAACGCGTGTGGTTGATTTAACTGAATCAACGATTAATGCTAACAGTGTTCATTTTGATCATATTGATGATGTACCTAAACAAGCCGTTTCTATGGGATTAAATTCTATTATGCGTGCGAAACGAATTATCTTATTAGCATTTGGAGAACGTAAACGTGATGCAATTCATCAACTCTTGAATGGTGAAACAAATGAATCATTGCCTGCATCTATCTTGCATCAACATCCTAATGTAGAAATCATTGTTGATGACACTATTTTCAATCGTTTATAGTATCCTACCCAGCATAAAACAAAAACAGAAAGTGGATTGATAACCAATCCGCTTTCTGTTTTTTCATTTTATGAATGTTTAAATAGTTTTAAAATTAAATACATAATAATACTAATAACCGCAATAACTGAGAAAGTAATTAAGAATATTAATTCTGTTTGGTGGAATTCAAATGCTAACGTAAAGTTATTAAAACTTTTGAATGTGCTATAAACGATTAAATTAAGTATGATTAATGCGATTAAAGCAATGATGGATAACCACGCTAACCAACTAAAGAAATGCTTAGCGTTAGGAAACCTGAAATCATTATTCATGTGTGGACACCTCTCTTCCGTCGCAATTGTTTCGAATCAAAACATTTACTACATATATACACTAGAATGTATATCTTTAAACGCGAATAGAGGCTACATAGCATTTATAATCATACATCATTCAATTCTTTAATATTGATGTACAACCCCTGATTTGATTGTTTTATCAACACGAATCGTATCATCTACTACTACGATATCAGCATCTTTACCGATGGCTAAACTACCTTTATGGTCATCAATTTTTAATGCGATGGCTTGATTCAAACTCGTTACACGCCATAAATTCTCTAATGAATCATGTGTATATTCAATTAAATTATACAAACCGTCATTCATTTTCAAGATGCTACCTGCTAAAGCGCCACTTGCTAGGCGAGCCTCTTTTCCTTTAACGATGACATTCTGTCCGCCTAAATCATATTCACCGTCTTCCATTCCTTTCGCACGCATCGCATCAGTGATGAGATACATGTGTTCATTTCCTTTTTGCTTATAAGCAATATGTACAGAAGCAGGATGTGAATGAATACCATCAACTATAATTTCCGTATTTAATTGTTCATTCGTCCACGCCGCACCAAAGACACCTGGATCGCGATGTTCAAATGGTGTAGCTGCATTATATAGATGTGTTACATGTTTTGCACCATGGTCCACCGCTTCATTCGCTTCATCAAACGTTGCCACAGTATGCCCCATTGAGAAGATAATATCTTCATGCAATTGATTAAGTGTATCATGTGCGCCTTCAACTTCAGGCGCAAAGGTAATAATTTTGATTTGCTGATTCGCAACTTCTTGGAAATGTTGAATCTTAGACGCAGATGGACGTTGCACATATTTAGGATTTTGCGCGCCAACTTTATGCTCTGAAATAAATGGTCCTTCTAAATGAACACCACCTACTTCAGCCGCTTCTTCTCGTTGTTGATCAGCTTGATATGCCACAATGTTTTTCAATGCCTTTTCAATATTAGCGTCCGATTGCGTCATCGTCGTTGCTAAGAATGTTGTTGTTCCCTCTGATAATAATTGTTCAGCCAAATGTTTTAACCCGTCATAAGAAGCATCCATTGCGTCCTCACCATAGCCACCATGAATGTGAATATCTATGAAACCTGGTAATACATTTTGACCTTTCACGTCGATTTGTTCTAATTCTCCAGTATACGTTCCTTGTTGAATATCACTTATTTTGCCATCTTCTACTACAAGATATCCATTTTCAATAACTTGTTTTTCCGTATAAATTTTACCATTTGTAATGACATAGTTTGTTGACATGATATACCTTCTTTTCTATTTAATTCTTCAATTTTTCATCTCAATTATAGCATTTCATTAGCTCGTATTTTGCCAATTTTCACTTTTGGAAAAAGTTTTCAAAACAGAGCGCTATTACTTAGAAATCATGATATTTCAAAAAAAATGAATTTTGAAAACATTTACTATTATAGGTATACTCAAACTAAATAAAATATAAAGGATGACGTAATTGAACAATGAATGACAAGCGGAAGAAAAATAATTATTTAGTATATGGGATATCCGTAGCCATCATTATACTTATTACTGCAATGGCCGGGATCTTTCCTAAAGCATTTGGCGCTAATGCACAACATATTTATAATTTTATTTCTAATTCATTTGGTTGGCTGTTCTTACTTATTATATTTATTTTAGATATCTTTTTAATCTCTTTAGCAATTTCTCGTTACGGTCGTTTCAAATTAGGCAGTGATGATGAAGAACCAGAGTTTTCATTTTTATCATGGCTAGGGATGTTATTTTCAGCAGGACTAGGTGTCGGTATTGTATTCTGGGGTGTTGCTGAACCACTCACACATTATCTTCATTCACCTTTTCCAAAAGATGTGCCAAATCAATCAGCCGAATCAGCACGTGTAGCCATGGGCTATACCTTCTTTCATTGGGGGATATCACAATGGTCAATCTTCGCTATGGCTGGACTTATCGTGGCATATTTCCAATTTAGAAAGAAGCGAGATGGTTTAATTTCTACAGCAATGGAACCTGTCTTTGGTCAAGCTTACAAACGTCCATTTCGAAATGTGATTGATATTTTAGCAATTATAGCTACAGTCATGGGTATTGCCACTTCTATAGGTCTTGGCATCATGCAAATTAGTGGTGGATTGAATCATGTCTTCCATGTACCAAATAATAACGTTACAAAAATTGCTATTACGGTACTCATGGTTTGTATTTTCTTAGGTTCTGCAATAACTGGTTTAAATCGGGGCGTTAAATGGCTAAGTAACATCAATATTATTTTAGGCGCTGTTTTACTACTATTCATGCTTATCTTTGGAGACTTAAAATTCATCTTCGAATCTTATACTTTAGCAATCGGAGACTATATCAGACATTTTGTTGAATATAGCTTACGTATTAATCCATATTCTGGCAATAATGCTTGGATACAACAGTGGACTGTCTTTTATTGGGCATGGGTAATCTCATGGTCACCGTTCATAGGAGGTTTCGTCGCTCGCGTATCTCGTGGACGTACAATTCGTGAATTTATCATGTGTGTATTAATCGTACCTCCACTCATTTCATTCGTATGGATTGCAGGATTTGGTGGTATGGCCGTTAAAGTTGCTATGGGTGGCGATAACATCGCTAAATTAGTAGATAAAGATTACACAGTAGCTTTATTTGAATTACTATCAAAATTTCCATTAGCAGATATTACGAGCATATTAGCAGTCGTCTTAATATTCTTACTCATAGTGACAAGTGCAGACTCAACAACACATATTGTTGCTGGCATGGCAACAGGAGGTAGCGAGAATCCAAAGGTGAAACATAAAGTGATTTGGGGATTGCTGATCGGTGCCATTTCAGTTGCAATGACAATTGCAGGTGGTTTGACGAGTTTACAGACTGCATCCGTTGTAACAGGATTACCATTCTCTATTATTCTATTACTAATGACACTTTCTATTATGCGCGCGCTTCGCAGAGAACATACGAAGCACTTCCAAATGTCTTATATTGATGATGACAAAGATTATTCCATTCCATTAGAACAACGAGAAGATCATAATAAATCTAATGAAAAAGAACAAGGTAAGGAACAGAACAATGAAGAAGAATAACAATATGAATCTGTACTTTAATTTACTGCCTTTAATTGGACTAATCATAAGTATATTTTTATTCATACTATATTTTGTCATTTATCATGTAGATGATAATTGGGTTATTGTAAGTTTATATTGTTTATTACCAATATTTGTGAATAGTTCGATCACTTTAGCATACAAGCTTTTTAATAAATAGCGCATATACCGCTCTTGTCATATGTGTAATTTTAAAATATTGTAGTAATAAGCACTTTTTATCATTAAGGGGAAACAAGGGGGATTTATAATGAATTACAAACAGTCATCACCTGAAGTCTTACGTCAATTAATTCGAGATGGAGAACTTGTCGGTCACACAAGCGGTATGGCTGAAGGTTATATACAAGCTAATGTGGTTATATTGCCATCGAAATATGCTTATGATTTCTTAAAGTTCTGTTTTAGAAATCCAAAGACTTGCCCACTCTTAGATGTATCAGAAGTTGGCGCACATTCTTTTCCATATTATGGGCCATATGCGGATATACGCACTGATGTTCCGAAGTATCGCATTTATGAACATGGGCAATTGATTAAGGAAGTTGACGATATCACTGATCTTTATACTGAAGATATGGTTAGCTTTCTAATTGGTTGTAGTTTCACTTTTGAACATGCATTGTTGGAAGCTGGCTTACCTGTACGTCATATTGAAGAGGGTCATAATGTACCTATGTATCGTACTAACATCCCTGCCGAATCAAGTGGCTATTTTAAAGGTAACATTACAGTTAGTATGCGTCCGATGACTATGACTCAAGCGATTAAGGCAACAGAAATTACTTCACATTTTAAGAATGTTCATGGCACGCCGATTCATATTGGTACACCAGAAGAACTGGGAATCACTGATATCGATAAGCCTGATTATGGAGAAGCTGTCACAATCAAACCTAACGAAATGCCTGTCTTCTGGGGATGTGGCGTGACACCACAATCTGTTGCACTTGATGCCAAACCTGAGTTAATGATTACACACTCACCCGGACACATGTTTATTACAGATATTAAAGATAGCGAATTAAATGATTAATTTTTTTGAAAAAGGGAGATACGCAGCTAAAAATTATGCTGAGATATCTCCCTTTATGTATTTATATTATCCAATGTGTATTAAAAGTTGATAAATAAGTGTGCCCGCATAGTTCCCTATGACATAACCTAATGTACCTATAATTAGTATTGGTCCAACAAGACCTTGCCATCCTTTACTAATAGCTAAAGCTGCTGCCGTTGTAGGACCACCAGCAGTAGCATTACTTGCCAACAGTATTTCTTCAATCTTAAAGTTAAATAACTTTCCTAGTATTAAACTTAAACCTAGATTGAAAATTAAAATAATCATCACAAAGACAAATAATAGTGGTGCTGTTTTTATAATCGTCATAAATGAAGCAGGTGTTCCTATCACTACAAAGAATATGTAAATAATAAATGTTCCAATTTCTGAAGAACCGGCTAATTTATCAAAGAAATCTCCCCAAATAGCCACTGCCAATAATGTAAGTGTTGTAAGTAACAAGTATTGATCGCCAAAGAAAGAAACCAGTATCGTAAGTAGGACATTAGACTGCGGTATCACATGTTGAATGATCTCAGATAATTTAAAACTGATTGCTACTAATGCCACTGCAATCGCTATTGAAAGTGCAATATCTAATAATTGAATTTGCTTCGGTTGCCAATAAGATTGTTGCGTTTCTGGTGTTGACTCAGTTTGATAATCTGTCTTAAACCACCTTTTTATAATAGGTAAAGACGGTATTACAATCAACAACATAAAGTACAATGCCATAACACTATTATCTGCAACGACTGTTGATGAAATCATGTCGCTCGGCGTTTTAAACTTTGTGCTTAAAGCTGCAAAGTTCACGCCACCTCCTATATAGCTTCCTGTCATCATCGCACCAATTTTTGCTAAATATGGAATCCACTGATGAAGTAAAATAAATCCTACCGTTGTCCCCATCAATGTTCCAACTGATGCAATTAAGAAGATATATAATAATCGACGACTTTCCTTCCAAATCTTTAAAATATTAGAACTGAACAATAATAAAGGAATTGATATTGGTACCGCGTAATCCCATACTGTATCATAAACCGGCGATTCAGTCGGGATAATCTTAAAATTAGATAATAACATAGCCCCTACTAATGCAATGATGGCACCTGAAATGGTACTTGCCCATTGATATTTCTGTTCCAAGAAGATACTGACTGTCGCCCAAACTATAATTATGGCCCATAATATCCACGTATCATCTTTTGCGATTAATGTCCCTATTGTAAACATCATCCCATCCCCTTTCTTGAGTAACATTTTATACTATTCATAATTTAATTTCGATAGTCTATGCCGTTTTTATAACGTTATAATCTACTGATAATAATTCTCAATAAAATGTAAAAATGCTCTGTACATTGCTTAAAAATAGGACTGTTCTATGTATGAAAATGTTCGAAATTTGGAAAGAAGGTTTCTAGATGAATAACTCTGTTAAATATAAAAAATTTATATTACCTCTAGTCATAGGCATACTTATAGCTGTGCTTGCACCTTTCAGACCTGAATCATTAAGTCTGGATGCATGGCTAATGTTTGCTATATTCGTAGGTACCATTATCGGCTGTATCACACAACCTATGCCGATTGGTGTCGTATCGATCATAGGGTTCACGCTAACCGTGTTAGTTGGCGTTATCGATACAAAGACTGCCGTACAAGGTTTCGGTAATCCTAGTATTTGGTTGATTGCAATGGCATTCTTTATCTCTAGAGGCTTCGTTAAAACTGGACTCGGTCGTCGTATCGCACTTCAGTTCGTAAGATTATTTGGGAAGAAGACACTCGGTCTAGCATACTCACTTGTCGGTGTAGATTTGATTTTAGCACCAGCAACACCTAGTAATACTGCTCGCGCAGGTGGAATTATGTTTCCAATCATTCAATCGCTCTCTAAATCATTTGATTCTGATCCGAAACAAGGCACCGAGCGTAAGGTGGGGTCATTTTTAATCTTTACTGAATTCCACGGCAACCTTATTACTGCCGCGATGTTCTTAACTGCAATGGCCGGTAACCTGCTTGCTCAGAACTTAGCTGAGAAGACTGCACATGTTCACGTTACTTGGATGAACTGGTTCTTAGCAGCCATCGTCCCTGGTATTGTGTCACTTATCGTCATACCATTTATTATTTATAAAATGTATCCGCCAACAGTTAAAGAGACACCTGATGCGAAAGATTGGGCTGAAAATGAATTAGCTGATATGGGTTCAATTGCTAAAGCTGAAAAATTCATGATTGGTGTATTTATTATCGCATTACTACTTTGGGTAGTCGGTAGCTTTATTGGTGTAGACGCAACATTAACTGCTTTTATCGCATTATCTTTATTACTTATTACAGGCGTGTTAGATTGGATAGATATTTTAAATGAAACTGGCGCTTGGAATACATTAGTTTGGTTCTCAGTGCTAGTTATGATGGCAGATCAACTGAATCAATTAGGCTTTATTCCATGGTTAAGCCATACTATCGCAAACAGTTTAGGCGGTCTAAGTTGGCCAGTCGTCCTTGTGATACTAATAATCTTCTATTTCTATTCACATTATTTATTTGCTAGCTCAACTGCTCACGTCAGTGCTATGTATGCAGCATTACTCGGTGTAGCCGTTGTTGCAGGTGCACCACCGTTATTTAGTGCATTAATGCTTGGTTTCTTTGGTAACTTAATGGCCTCTACAACACACTATAGTAGTGGTCCTGCACCTATTCTTTACGCAGCCGGTTACGTCACTCAGAAACGTTGGTGGCTGATGAACCTAGCCTTAGGCGTTGTGTACTTTGTAATCTGGCTCGGTTTAGGTTCCTTATGGATGAAATTGATAGGTTTGATGTAATTATATTAAGGAGAGAAACAGTGAATTCTGTTTCCCTCCTTTTTTGTTCTTTATTCCTTTATATTTATCTCTTCCTTAGTCAATACTATTGAACAAATAAAGACTTTTACTTACATATCTTTTCTGTTGCCAAATATTTTAATACGCATTATAATTTATAAAAAATATTATATTATAACAAATGGAGATGATACTATGATTCCAGAAGAAAGAAATTCATATACTTTAACTGAAGAAGAAGCTATCATATTTGCAACTGCAAAGTTTAAGCCTTTTCATAACCGACTTGAAGAAGATACACCACAACCAAATCCATTTAAAAAACTAGTAGAAAATGAAAAAGATAAACCATCAACTTTGTAATATCTTTGAACTTACTAACTATGAGATGGAAGATGAATTTCTTCTCAAACTTATCCGACGAAATATAAGTAAATTTAAAACTTCTTCAAACCCTTCTATTGCATCTTACTTGCAAGACAAAGCTCTTTCTTTAAATAAACAAAATTCAATCCGCACGTATTTATTAATTGATTCCGATACTTCAGAACTCATCGGATATTTTTGTTTAAAAATAGTCATCATAAAATTTGAAATTAATGTAAGTAAAAATATTAAAAAGAAAATTTCTTCTGATGCTATGAAAAACAATGAATTTCCATCTTTATTAATTACGAAACTCGCTAGAAACGACCAATATAAAGGTTTAGTTTCAGGGAAAACAATTTTAGAATATGCATTCTCAATAGCTTATGATATTTATAAAAAAACTGCATTGAAACATGTTTGCGTTGACTGGTACGATCATTTCAAACTAGAAAAATTTTATTGTGAAGATTGCGGCTTTAAAATATTTCAATATAGAAATACAGATAAGGGTAAAATTGTTTCTGCATTTTATAAATTTTAGTAATTGTAAGTTTCCCCCATTTTATATCAAACCAATAAAATATTTTCATTCTCTTCCAAATATTATTCTCTTTTATCGTATCAAATATCAAAGTCTTCCTAAATTACCCATCAATCTCAAACCCTAAATCTTCAATCATTTGATAATCGAGTTCATTCGGTTGCCCACCTGTAATCAGATAATCACCTACAAAGATGGAATTGGCTGCTTTTAATGCGATGGCTTGTAAAGAACGTAAATTGACTTCACGCCCACCTGCAATACGAATTTCTTTAGATGGGTTAATCAATCGAAACATCGCAATAATTCTTAAACATTTCATTGGTGACAATAAATCGAGTCCCCCGAATTTTGTCCCTTTAATTGGATGTAAGAAATTAATTGGAATACTATCAGCATCAATTTCTCTCAACGCAAATGCCATATCGATGATATCCTCGTTCGTCTCACCCATGCCACAAATAACTCCAGAACATGGCGAGATATGATTCGCTTTCATAATTTCAACCGTACGCACACGATCTTCATATGTATGTGTTGTAACGACTTCATTATGATACCTTTCGCTTGTATTCAAATTATGATTATAGCGATCCACACCCGCTTCTTTTAACTTCTCCGCTTGTTCTTCATTTGTTAAACCTAAACATGCGCAAATTTTAAGTTGTGGATGCAACACTTTAATATCATGAACCGTCTCACAGATATGATCAACCTCTCTATTTGTAGGCCCACGTCCACTCATGACAATACAATATGTACCAATATGATTCTCCGTCGCTACCTGTGCACCAGCTTTAATTTTGTCAGATTCAACTAACGCATAGCGTTGTTTTTCTTTCATTTTCACCGATTGACCGCAATAACCACAGTCTTCTGAACAAATTCCACTTTTCGCATTTAATATCATATTGAGTTTCACTTTTTTCCCGAAAAAGTGTTTCCGAATGATATATGCTTCATTTAATAATTCAAATGTATCAATCGTTTCATCTTCAAATAATGCTAACGCCTCATCCTTACTTAATACGTCTTGATTTAAGATACGTTCTGCTAAATTTAATCTCATGTTATTAAACCCCTTACTTTAAAAAATCCCGTAAAAATTCTAAATGTAAACTTTATATATAAATAAGTTTACATTAACGGCGTGAAAAATTAAATATTTAGCCGGAAATTAAACAAAACAATAGACTAGAATATCTTAAAATATCCCAGCCTTAATCAACATATTCACCGTTATAGTCTTCATTGCAAGGGCAAGGCAACGAAATCTTTTTAACACACTCGATTTCTGCCTTACTCTCTATTCCTCATCATAATTTTTCTCTAATTTACGCAATTCATCGCGTGTTTTCTTCTGCAGACCTTCACCGTAATCCATCATTTGAACAATGTCTTTAAAGGCAGCATGTGGAATGGCCAGCTCATCTAACTCATCTGGATGTACATGTAAATCAATGTCGTCTTCACGTCCTTCTGCCAATTTATGAACGAAGTCAGGTTCTGTAACAAATGGTGACGACATGCCGACCATATCAGCGTTATTTAAAGCATCTAGTGCCGTTTCAGGTGTATTAATACCACCACTCGCAATCAATGGCACACGTCCATTTAAATACTCATATACGACTTGATTGACGCGGCGTCCATAATTGTCGCCTGGTGTACGCGTCTTATTCTGGTAAATATTGCGTCCCCAACTTGCGATAGCCACATAATGAATATTTGCGACTTCCATGACCCAATCTAAATATTGATTAAATTCATCAACTGTATAGCCTAAATCACTACCTCTTGTCTCTTCAGGTGTCGCTCTGTAACCGAATATGAAATCACTAGGCGCCTCTTCAGCGATGACTTTTTGTACTGCCTGCATGACTTCTAAGCCAAAGCGTGCTCGGTTCTCTAACGAATCAACGCCATATTGATCATGTCGTTGATTTGAGAACGTAGAGAAGAAAGTTTGAATGAGTAAACGTTGTGCAACGGAGATTTCAACGCCATCAAATCCAGCTTGAATTGCTCTAGATGTTGCATCGGCATATTGTTGTATGACGTTATGAATTTTCTCCACCGACATTTCTAAAACGTCATGTTTAATTGGAGAGTGTAACGTCATTGGACTTGGGCCATAGACTTCCCCATAATTCATAATTGCAGTATTTGAGAATCTTCCAGCATGTGCAAGTTGAATAATCGCTTTATTCCCCTCTTGTTTCATAGCTTGCGCCACTTTTCTTAAACCAGGAATACAAGCATCATCAGAAATATTAAACCCATATTCAAATAACTGACCATATGGCTCGATATAAGCTGCGCCAGTTACTTGTAATCCTGCTGAATTGGCACGACGTTTCGCATAACGTATGTCTTCCTCTGTTATATGCCCTTCTTTAGTAGACGAGTTCGTCGTCATGGGCGAAAGAACAAATCGATTAGCTAATGTAATGCCATTAGATAGTGTAATAGGTTCTAGCAGTGGTACGAATTTCGACATTTTATGACATCCTCTTTCGTTCATTTTTGTATTATTTTCAAAGTATCATGCTTTATGACAATACTCAATCGACTTGTTTGTGAACTGTTTTAGCACCCCTTTTCAGAAAAAGAAGAAAACCACTAGAACATTTGTGTGACGTATAAACTAAATTCCTACAAAATTTCACTAAACACGTTAAAATGGTGGTGGGTATTATAATTAAGGGACTAAACAATTAACTTTGGAGATGAGCGCCAAGTGGATTTCAATATATTAGATTATGCCATGATTGATGAAGGCAAGGATGCGACGCAAGCTTTACAAGATACCACAAGACTTGCGAAACTCGCTGATGACTTAGGCTACAAGCGTTTCTGGTTAACAGAACATCATGATGTTCCAGCGTTTGCGAGTGGTAGTCCTGAATTATTAATGATGCATTTGTTAGGGGAAACGAAGCGCATTAAGTTAGGGTCTGGTGGCGTCATGTTGCCTCACTATAGCCCGTTTAAAGTGGCCGAAAATTTTAAAATGTTAGAGGCACTCCATCCTGGTCGGGTTGACTTGGGTATCGGCAATAATCCAGGTACAGCGGTGGTCAAACGTGCAATGGATGAGGACAAGCGTGACTATCTTGATTATGCACAAAGCATTGAGGATATTCGTCATTATTTGACGCAAGCACCAGAGGAACAACGTGTAGGACAAGTGATTAGTCAACCTCACCTATCACGTCATCCAGAAATGTGGCTCTTAAGTGCAAGCCAACGCTCAGCTAAATTAGCTGCTACACAAGGCATGGGCTACACATTAGGAACATTCTTATTACCTAGCCAAGATAAGATTGATGCAGCTAAAGCGTCAGTAGAGACGTATCGTGAACACTTTCAACAAACTGCGTTAAACATGTCACCCACAGTCATGTTAACAACGTTTGCGATTGTAACGGACACTGAAGAAGAAGCGCAAGACTTACTACACGCACTTGACGTGTGGCTACTAGGCAAACGTCAATTTGCCGAGTTCGACCGCTTCCCATCCATCGAAACAGCACGACAATATAACTTAAGTGACCGTGATAAACGCGTTATCGCTCAGCATCGTGCACGCATCTTAGCTGGCACAATCGAGCAAGTGAAACCCCGCTTGGACGCAATGATCCAAGAATTTAAGGCGGATGAAGTCTTAGTCGTACCGCTATTACCAGGCATCGACCAACGATGTCGTACAATTGAACGCATCGCACAAGCGTATTTATAAATAAAGAAAGGATGATATGAAATGGCTAAATTAGCTAATTATTTATATGTTGAAAAGGTAGGAAACCAATATATTTATCGTATGACACCTGAATTACAAGATGACGTAGGTACAGTAGGTTATGTAGAATTTATGGGACCAGATGACGTTAACGTCAATGATGAAATCGTGAGTATCGAAGCATCTAAAACTGTGTTAGATGTGCAATCTCCACTTGCAGGTAAAATTGTCGAACGTAATACGAAAGCTGAAGATGAGCCAGCTATTTTAAATTCTGAAAAGCCAGAAGAAAATTGGTTAGTTAAATTAGAAAATGTAGATGAAGCAGCATACGACGCATTACCAGATCCAGATGAGGACTAAATGTCAGTGAACCAACAAGAACGTTTAGCTTATCTTATTGAAACGATGTGGAAGGAACAATATGGTGACAAACCTTTAGACCTCCCTCACACTGACACAGAACAGTGGGAATTGTATCGTGGTTTGGCCAATGTTCGTCCACCTGAGCCTGTCAGTTCTGAGTACTTAGATATTCAAGATGCCTATTTATCTACATTAAACAACCAACAAGACATTACACATATTGATGATTTAACACCTGTTTCAGATGAGCCATTATATTTATGGCTAGGTGACATCACAACACTTGATATTGACGGTATCGTCAACGCAGCGAATAGCCGATTCTTAGGATGTATGCAAGCGAATCACGACTGCATAGATAACATCATTCATACCAAGGCTGGTGTACAGTTACGTCTAGATTGCGCTCATATAATTGAGCAACAAGGACGTAAAGAAGGTGTTGGTAAAGCAAAGGTTACCTCTGCTTATAATTTACCAGCCAAATATGTCATTCATACGGTTGGCCCGCAAATTCGTAAACAACCTGTATCTCAGATGAATAGAGATTTGCTTGCACGTTGTTATCGTAGCTGTCTAGCGCTTGCCGATGAAAAGGGGTTAAGACACTTAGCATTCTGTTGTATTTCAACAGGTGTCTTTGGATTCCCACAAGACGAGGCAAGTCGTATAGCGATTGAAACGACACGTCAATATTTACATGAAACTGGCTCAGAGTTGAAAGTACTCTTTAACGTATTTACAGATAGAGATTTAGAACTATATAAGGAGGCTTTCAATGACAACAACAGATAACCCAACGCATAACGAGAATTGGATAGCGCTTGATAAGGCGCAACAACAAGACCCCACTCAAACGGATATCTTGGCACAAGCCATTGATGAAGCTGATGCCATCGTTGTCGGCATAGGCGCTGGTATGTCTGCTTCAGACGGTTTCACTTATATTGGTGAACGTTTTACGCAGAACTTTCCCGACTTTATCGAGAAATATAATTTCTTCGATATGTTGCAAGCGAGTTTGCACCCGTTTGATAGTTGGCAGGAATATTGGGCATTTGAAAGTCGTTTCGTGAAGTTGAACTACTTAGACCAACCTGTCGGCCCTTCTTACGTTGCACTTAAAAAGATGCTTGAACACAAGGATTATCATATTATTACGACCAATGCAGATAATGCCTTTTTAGTGGCAGATTATGATTTAAATAAAGTATTTCATATTCAAGGAGAATATATTCTTTGGCAATGTAGCCAACACTGTCATGCACAAACATATCGTGATGATGATGCCATTCGCGAAATGGTAGCCAAACAAGAAGACATGAAAATCCCATATGAGTTGATTCCACATTGCCCAAAATGTGATGCCCCTATGGAGATTAACAAACGTAAAGCACAAGTCGGCATGGTTGAAGATGCAGATTTCCATGCACAATTAGATCGCTACAATCATTTTCTAGATACTCATAAGAATGGCAAAGTGTTATATCTTGAAATTGGTATTGGTTATACGACACCACAATTTGTGAAACATCCTTTCCAACGTATGACGCGTCACAATCCCAATGCCGTGTTTATGACGTTAAACAAGAAAGCGTATCGTATCCCTAAATCAATCCAAGATAGAACCATTCATCTCACTGAAGATATAGCATCATTAATCATTAACGCACAAAGACAATTAACAACTTAGGAGACAAAAACATGTATTTAATAGAACCTATTCGTAATGGTAAATATATCGATGATGGCGCCGTAAACTTGGCGATGCAAGTATATATTAATAACAATATCTTTCTGGACGAAGATATATTACTTCCATATTATTGCCAACCTAAAGTAGAAATCGGTCGTTTCCAGAATACAGCGGTTGAAATCAATCAAGACTACGTCGATGAGAACAACATTAAAGTCGTACGTCGCGATACAGGCGGTGGCGCAGTTTACGTCGATGATGGTGCTGTCAACGTATGTTGTATTTTAGAACAAGATACATCCATTTATGGTGATTTTCAACGCTTCTACCGCCCTGCTATTCAAGCGTTGCATAATTTAGGCGCAACTGACGTCATTCAAAGTGGTCGTAATGATCTCGCTTTAAATGAGAAGAAAATTTCAGGTGCTGCGATGACATTATTGAATAACCGTATTTATGGTGGTTATTCATTACTATTAGATGTCGATTACGACGCCATGGTCAATGTATTGAAACCAAACCGTAAGAAGATTGAATCTAAAGGCATCAAATCAGTCCGTGCCCGCGTCGGTCAAATCCGAGACGCTTTAGACCCTAAATATCAAGATATCACCATTCATGAATTCAAAGATCTCATGATTAAGCAAATTATGGGAATAGATGACATTAAAGATGCCAAACGCTATGAATTAACAGACGAAGATTGGGCTGGCATTGATCAATTAGTCGCTGAAAAGTATGATAATTGGGAATGGAACTATGGCCGTTCACCACGATATGAATACAATCGAAATGAGCGCTTTAGTTGTGGCACAATTGATATTTCCCTATCAATTGAACATAACCGTATTGCCGCTTGTCGTATTTATGGAGATTTCTTTGGTCAAGGTAACATTCACGATGTTGAAGAACATTTAATTGGTACGCGCATGGTCAAAGCTGACTTGATTGAACGTTTGAATGACATTGATTTGACGTTCTACTTTGGCAATCTTAGCGTAGAAGAATTTGTGTCATTTATATTGAGTTAATTGCAGAGATAGACGTATTTTAGAATGGATAACTAAAAGAATTCATTTCAAGCCTATGATTGACTATTTTACAATCATAGGTTTTTTTATATTCATAGAGAATTCTAATAAATGTAAAAAGAATTTGACATTATCTCTCATGATGCTATGCTATAAATGTAAAATACTTTTGACATTTAGAGGTGAAATATATGTTTTATATCTTACTTTTCATTAGCGTACTAATTTTTGGTATCATTTGGACAATTATTACAAATAAGTATCTCCCAAGCGAAACGCTAGATACTAAAAATACTGATAGAACTGGTTACGATGAGAGACAACGCACAATGTTTTTAGAAATATTTTCTAAAACTTTTGTAGGTTTAGTTTATACCTTTTTCATCGGTATGATTTTAAAAATATTCGCTTTATACCAAGGACATCATACGGTTTATCCATTTAATCAATTCCCAGAATTGGCTTATATATTAATAGTAGCTTTACTATTAGTAATGAATTACTTTATAGTGAAAAAGAAATACACGCCATAGGACTGATTAAAATGAAAAACAAAATAAGAGAATACCGGAAACAAATGGGTATGTCTCAAGACACATTAAGTAAAAATGTGAACGTTTCCCGTCAGACAGTTAATGCAATCGAGAACAATAAATACGATCCAACCTTGCAACTTGCATTTAAATTAGCAAAGCAATTCAATACAACTGTGGACGACCTATTTAATCCTTAAAAATTATAAGTAGGTGATAATAATGTTAAAAAGACAAGATGAAATGGAAAAACAACATTTTAGTATAGCTAGTAAATGGACTACAGTTTACTTTTTTATCGTATTAGCGGTTTATAATTTCTATATTAAATTTACTGAGGGAGATTTTAATATAGTCTGGTTGATTTTACTCATCGGTTTAGTTATCTATTGGGGCATTGCAACGTACTTAAAATATAAGACGCGAATCAAAGATTAGCTTGTCAGAAATTTAAATGGTTCATCCATTACTTAAAATACATTTTTACACTTTCGGATATTAAAATGCTTTAACAAGTTTTATAATACATTTAGTAAACACCAGTCCCCTCACCACGCCAACTAGTGAGGGGTTTTTTGATACCCAAACGACCACTAAAAAAACCTGAGCTTACGTATGTAAATCACATACATTAAGCCCAGGTTCAACTTATTTATTAAAATGTATTGAGTGTTATTATATAACCATGTCAAAAGTCAATCACATTTATTATTTTTTAATTAATGTACCAATCTTACCATCTAGGGCATCTCCTAAATCTTCAAGAGATGTGATTAATACACTACCTTCTGGATTTTTCTCGATAAATTGTAATGCTGCTTCTACTTTAGGTAACATACTACCTTTTGCGAATTGACCGTCAGCAATATGTTGATTCATTTCATCCACTGTTACTTCACCTAAAGCTTCTTGATTATCTTTACCGTAATTAATATAAACATAATCTACTGCTGTTAAGATGATTAATTGATCTGATTTTAAGTGTGCTGCTAGTAAAGCACTTGTTTTATCTTTATCGATAACAGCATCGACGCCTTTATAGTTACCTTCTTCTTTGACAACTGGGATACCGCCACCACCAGCTGCAATAACTAATGTACCGTGTTTAATTAATGTTTCAATGCTATCTAGTTCTACAATGTTGATTGGCATTGGAGAAGGTACAACACGACGATAACCTCGTCCAGAGTCTTCTACAAATTTATAACCTTTTTCTTCCATTGTTTGTTCCGCTTGTTCTTTTGTATAGAATAAGCCAATTGGTTTCGTAGGATTATTGAATGCTTGGTCATCACCAGCTACTTCAACTTGAGTCACTAATGTAACCACTTGTTTATCAATATTTAAAGCATGAAGTTCATTTAATAAGCTTTCTTGTAGTTGATAACCAATGTAAGCTTGACTCATTGCGCCACATTCTGGGAATGGGAACGCTGGTCCTTGACCATTTTCAGCTGCATAATTTAATCCTAAATTAATACTGCCGACTTGTGGTCCATTACCATGGCTGATTACAACTTCATAACCTTTTTGGATTAAGCTAACTAATGATTTAGCTGTTCCTTTAACTAATTCTAATTGCTCTTCAGGTGATTGTCCTAAAGCGTTACCACCTAAAGCCACTACGATTTTAGACATAGGTAGGTCTCCCTTCAATTATTCTCCTAAAGTTGCAACCATTACAGCTTTAATAGTGTGTGCTCTGTTTTCAGCTTCTTGGAAGACAACAGATTGTTCACTTTCAAAGACTTCGTCAGCAACTTCCATTTCAGTTAAGCCATATTTTTCTTGGATTTCTTTACCAATTTTAGTTTCAGTATCGTGGAATGATGGTAAGCAGTGTTCAAAGATGGCACGTGGGTTACCAGTTTTTTCCATCATTTCTTTAGTTACACGATATGGTTCTAATAATTTGATACGTTTTTCCCAAACTTCGTCAGGTTCACCCATTGATACCCAAACGTCTGTGTAGATAACGTCTGAACCTTTAACACCTTCATCGATGTCATCAGTCACTAAGATTTCGCCACCATTTTTAGCTGCGATTTCTTTACAACGGTTTAATAACTCATCTGTTGGATTTAATTCTTTAGGGCAAACTAAGTGGAAAGTCATTCCCATGATAGCTGCACCTTGCATTAATGCATTTGCTACATTGTTACGTCCATCTCCAACATATGTGAAGTTGATTTCGTGGTATGGTTTTTTCAATACTTCTTTTGCTGTTAAGAAGTCAGCAAGTACTTGAGTTGGATGATCTTCATCTGTTAAGCCGTTCCACACAGGCACACCTGAATATTTCGCTAATTCTTCAACAGTACGTTGTGAGAAGCCACGGTATTCGATTCCATCATACATACCACCTAATACACGAGCAGTATCTTTCGCAGATTCTTTTTTACCCATTTGGCTTCCAGTTGGTCCAAGATATGTCACGTGAGCGCCTTGATCATATGCTGCAGTTTCAAACGCACAACGTGTACGAGTAGAATCTTTTTCAAAAATTAATGCGATGTTTTTACCTTTAAGTTTTTGCTGTTCTATACCGGCGTATTTCGCGCGTTTTAAATCCTCTGATAGATTTAGTAAAAACTCAACCTCTTTTTGTGAAAAGTCTAATAGTGTTAAAAAACTTCTGTTTCTTAAATTTTGCATCTTGTACAACTCCTTTGTGATATCTTTCACATGTATTGTAAGCGATTGCGAAATATAATACAACACTTTTCAAATAACTTTATAAATTATTTATGTATAATTGACAAAATGTTTACAATGACATGTTTTTTGATATATTTACAATTTTTAGCGCTATAATGAAAGTGACTACTATGATTTTTATGATTTTATTATTACACATAAAATAGCATTATTAAACTTATTTAGTAAATACTTTCTTTTAGGAATTTATATACCAAAAAACCTTCTTTGTAATGTCGATACAAAGAAGGTTTATTTTAGTGCTATGCGTCTTTAGCGCCTCGATCAATCATATCTTGTTTAGTAACAATAGGATATTTCTTAAATACAAGTGAACCAATCCAACCTGCAAGTCCACCAACGATAGCCATGACAACGCCATAAATAACGACTGTCATTGGATTATTAAAACCAAACATTACAAGGAATCCAGCAATTGGTGTTGCTGTACCTGTCGCATCATTGATCATGCCTGATAATGCGATTATTAAACCTGCAGCTGCTCCACCAAAGAAATTCGTTATGTAAATCGGAATTGGGTTAGCTGACACTATATCTGCTTGAGACAAAGGTTCAATACTTACTGAAATCGTTGACTTGCGATCACCTAATTTTAAACGGTGGAATAATGTACCGTTCATAAAAGCTGAACTAAATGCTGCCATTGCCCCGATTGCCATAGGTATACCTGTTAGTCCTAATAAAGCTGTCAATGCCATTGAACTTAATGGCGCAGTACCCACAACTGTAATGATACCGCCGAGAACAATCCCCATAAATATTGGATTCGTGTCTGTACTACTTTGAATAATGTCACCAATTTTTAAAAGTGTGTTATTAACGACTGGCGTTAAACCTGCTGCAATCAATCTTGCAAGTGGCGCAAGTAGAACTACTGAACCAATCAAATCAACGCCATCTGGAACGTATTTCTCAGTGTACTTCATAACGTAACCGATAAGGTACCCTGCGAAGAAACCTGGTAAGAGATCCATGCCACCACAGGCAGCACCAATAACTAGTGCGTAGACTGGAGACACACCAATCGCAAGCGCAGTCAATCCGGCTGCAGCAACGCCTCCGAGACCTCCCGCAGCATCCCCTAACTCCTCTAGAAATTTGATTCCGAATACTTCTCCACCAACATACTTGTTGAATGCTTCGACTAAGAATGTCGCAATAGCCGCGTTTGCCAGTGCTCCCATCGCACGCATTCCGTTAGGCGCTTTATACGTAAATAATGTAAAAATAATAAGAACTAAAATTAAGAATAAAGTACCAATTAGTAAATCCATAAAATTTTTCCATCCCCTTGTAGATAATAAAAAAATGAGAATATAAGTTAACTGTTTTAGACGCCTAAAGTTATCTTTTATCCTCATTTAGTGACTATTTTACTAAAAAAACAAATTATATTCTACGGAATTTATTATTTTTTATGTAAAAAGCAAAATTAATACTATGCAAATGAATATATACGAATTTTGCATTTAATATTATTATTTGGTAAATGGAATGACTTTTTATTTATTATTAACGTAGCGCAATTTTAAGTAGATTACTTTTGATTTCAATAAAGTTAATATTTTTATTCTTTTTGTTTGCAAAAATAGTTTTATTTTAATTTGAATGGGTATTTATTAAAAGTAGATACATAATTGATGTATTTGTTTTGGG
Source organism: Staphylococcus sp. HMSC062A01 (assembly GCF_001836805.1). Taxonomy (NCBI): domain Bacteria; kingdom Bacillati; phylum Bacillota; class Bacilli; order Caryophanales; family Staphylococcaceae; genus Staphylococcus; species Staphylococcus sp. HMSC062A01. Next base: position 83,578 of record NZ_KV830625.1, on the reverse strand, counting down.
ATAATCATTGCATTAGTAATTTCTTACGTGTTGAATTACATGCTCTTTTCAATTTAGATTGAATTACTCACACTTCCTTAAATTATAGAGTACATTTATGAATCACTAATGATCCCATGCCGATAAAATGTATCCTTACTATACATTTTATTAAAACCCAATAATTGTATTTTCCCAAAACGCCAATATGGCCGTTAAAGCACTTATAGTTCTCCCAATGCTATAAGTGCGTTTGCTATGTATAAAACAAGGGAATGAAACTGAATTCAAGTTAAATTCTGTCTCACTCCCTACTCCATATTATGTCTTAAATATTACCTTGGACATCTGCAGTTTTTATAAATGCTATAACTCCCTCTATCATTCCAATAACACCAGGAATACCTGTCCAACAAAATAATATATATAATAGTGCTTTACCATATTGTTTTCTATAAAATCTGTGTGCCCCCAAGCCACCTAAGAAAAATGCTAACGCTGCATAAACATATTTATTCACTATAAGTTCGTCTCCTTTAACCAAATGATTTAAAGAAACGCCAAAAAGTTCTGTCATCTCCAATAATGCATGTATGTCTGGAGAACTGACATCCCTTTCCCAATTTGAAATAGAATGTCGAGAAACATTTAGTTTTTCTGCCAACCTCTCTTGAGACATCTTTTTAGACTTCCTTAAGTTTCTAATACGTTCCCCTACACTCTTGGTTTTCAAATTGATTCGCTCCTTTACGTTGCCATCATATGGTTAAAATCTTGTTTATTCTAGCGAAAATTATGAACAAATACATTATTTTTGTAGAAATTTAGTGATTTGAAGCAATTTTTTTAATTTAAGACCTTCCGGAATAGAGGGTCAGTCTAAAATTAAAAATTATAAATATGGTTTGATTTCTTGATAGTTTTAATTAAAAATAAAGCAATTAAACTAAAAATCACTATTCCAACAAGTCCTGTTGAACCATAAAGTAATGGATTGAATTGTGATTCTTTTATAGAGAAAGTAGTTACAGTACTTGAAAATTGATTTAAAATTCCGTGCATTATCGCTGGCACAAAGATATTTCCAGATTTGATATATGAATAAAATAGAATAATGCCAAACGGAATACACATTAATATCATCATTATATTTCCTAGAATTGGATGATTAGGATAATTATGCCCCATTAAGATAAGAGGGAGATGCCATAATCCCCATATAAAGCCGCCTAAAATTAATCCTTTTGTTACTCCAATATTAGTCAATTTAGGGTACATGAAAGCTCGCCAACCTAACTCTTCACCTAGATAAGCAATCATGCTAAATAGTATACCTATTGATAGATTAAGTATTATTGGAATCAATAAGTTGATAAATAGCGGTACATCTGGTAAGAAAATAAAAACATCTTTCATTCTATCTTGTTGTTCTGTGCTATTTAGAAATTGATTGGGATTCAACATATAAGAAACTAAGTAAATAATTATCAAAGCCAATAGCATCATCAATGGATGTATAAACCAATATTTAATTTTACCTAATCTAAGTCCGAAGAACTTCCAAAATTTTTTGTCACGATAATAAATTGCCCATACAATGATTGCCGTAATAGCAGGAAACAACATCGTTAAACTCGCAATTAAAGAGAAAGCTTGAAGTCCGCCGATTAAATAAACAAGACCTTCAATACTATAGGTTAAAACGAACACTAAAATAATATATGTAAGTAATGAACGACGCATCGTTGATTTGGTACCTCCTTATGATTGATTTAATTTTTGGGCTTTCTTTTTCTAAGCCAAAGTAAAATGCTCAAAATAATTGCACTTCCTATATATAATCCAAGAAATAATCCTATTATGCCAAAAACGCCTTGTTGTGTTTCATGGAATTTAATGATAGATTGGCTTGAACTCATAAAGACAAATCTAACGGTTTCTAGACAGACTAAATGAAACAACATATTTGCCCATAAGGAACCAGCAAATTCTCTGTATAATTGTAACGTGATGCCAAATATATAAAACTGAATCATTAAACCTACAACTGACAATAGTTCTGGATTACCTAAATGTATTAAGTTTGAAATAATATGCGCTACCCCACCAATAATTGCAAATAATGATGGAATAAATTTGAACTATTTTCGTAACTCATTTAATATCAATCCACGAATCAACACTTCTTCTGGAAAAGCCTCATATAATACTGTGAAAAGACAATTAAATAAAAACATTGCCCAAATATGTATATCCGTACTTACGCTCACATTTTGCATTAAACCTGTACTAATACCTATTACTAATACGATAAATGTAATTAAAAATGGTAGTGCCAATACTATGATTAAATCTCGCTTATTACTATATCCTTTTAATTTAATTTCTTTTAAAATGTCTGGGTTCTTTGAGTGAATGTACTTTAATGTTATCAATGTCCCAACGGTAAATATAATTCCACTTATCAGTTGACCAATAGGTTTCGCTAGACCATGATTCATAACAAGCCCACCTAATTCTCCTGCAACTTCCAATATAGCAATTGTGAGAATCATATAAGTTAAAATCTTATAAATACTAAATTGCCTTACCTTCATAAATCATTATCTCCTTCAAGTTAAATTTTTATGAGTGCAATTTAAGGCTAACATAATAAAGCACAAAGCTTAATAACTGCTTTGTGCTTAGTTTATTTGGTTTCTTATACACTTCTTCATTGCAATATAAATAATGGCTATCAAGAATAATATTATCGCTACGAGTGAAGAGGTATTGCCGTATGCGCCACCGGTTAGGAGTATGTTTTTAACTTTAATAATATATTGAATTACGCCGTAGTCATCGTTATGCGTTGCGATATGGACAAAGTCTGACAGGTTCCAGCACATATGCATAAAAACACTTGGCCAAATTGAGTTAAATTTATACGCCGTCATACCGTACAATATACCAGCGACCGTGCCACTTACGACTAATAATATTAGACTAACACCAGACATCCCGCCATTAAACAAATGGACTAAAGCGAATAATACTGATGTAACAATGATGGCAAAGGTAATATTCGCTTTCTTTTCAATGTAGCCCATTAATAAGCCTCGTACTGTTAATTCTTCAGCTATAGGTGCACATACTCCACCTAAAACAATAATTTCAAATAACATTTCTAAATATTCTATTACAGTATCAGCTTTCGTTATTTCAAAATGACCTGGAATAAAGACACAATAAATGATGATATTTATAATCGGAATCAGTAAGCCAACTGATAGATAACTTAGACTAAACTTAAGTGTGTTAATACGATAGTCACTTAATTTCTCTTTAAATCCTTTATTAATTAAAAGTTTAATGAATAAAAAGGTAAGTCCCACATAGGTGATACCATGTAAGATTGTTTCAAAAGATTTCAAATCTAACAAATGCCATAGTAAAGCAATATTTTGCGCAATGACTGTTAATACAAACGTCAAAATAATGACACCAATCATCTTCAAATACTTAATTATTAAGCTCATCATGTACCTCCCAAGTTGAGTTAGGAGACCTCACTATTAACTTGTAAAGATTTGTGTTATTGTACCGCACACGATAACTACCAAAATTAATACGAACCACCACTTTTGAGATAAGAAATCCCAAAAATTTAAATGTTCAGGATATGATTGTGATTCTTCTCTTTTATAAGGATGAGACGTTTGCCCTGTTAATAATTCGTCTGTGGAAATGTCAAAACGTTGCGCTAATTGAACAATCATTTGCGCATTCGGTTCAATCGTACCCTGTTCCCATTTGGAAACGGTTTGGCGTGTCGTATGTAATTCAGTAGCTAATTGATCTTGAGTTAGATTATTCTCTTTACGATGTTTCCTAATCTGTTCAGCAAGTTTCATAGTTATGGTCACCTCTCTTCTAACTTAGCAAGTTCATTTGTCACTTTCCGCATACAAAATCGTGCATTTGCTTGAATTTCGCTAACATTTTGTTTCCAAAACTTAGCATATCATGTTAACTATATTTATATCAGTCAATTTTCTACTATACAAATTTATGCTATGTTATTAATAGATAAAAAAATCACTAGGGGTGCATTTAATATGCTGAGAGGAAGTAAAAACTTTCAACCCTTGAACCTGTTGGTTAGTACCAGCGTAGGAAAGTGAAATACATATACTGCTATTTCTTTCAAATTCACTTTTTTACGAAAAATTGTCTATTGGAGGAATTTTTTTATGGAAAAATTAATTGTTGGTTTAGAATGGTTTTTAAATCCTGATCACTTACCTTTAATTTTAGGTATTGAAAAAGGCTGGTTTAAAGAAGAAGCGTTAGAAATTGAAATGATTGAACCAGAAAAACACTTCGATGCATTGGAAGAAATCGAAAATAATTCAATGGATATTGCAATTACTGAACCTATTCATTTAGTTGAAGATAAAGCAACTAATCAAAATGTGGTAGGTTTTGCCAGATATCTACACACTAATGGCGGTGTTATGTATAACAAAGATAAAGGAATAAAGACACCTAAAGATTTAGTTGGCAAACGTCTTCAATATCCTGGAGCCCCTGGCCTAGGAGGTATTGCTATTGCCAAAACAATGATTGAAGCTGATGGTGTAACATACAAAGAGGGAGATATAACACCAGTTAATAATAGTTTTTATCATACTGACGCACTATTAAATGATAAAGCAGATGCTGCCACACTTATATTTGAAAACTTTGAGATTCTCGAAGCAAAAAGTAAAGGTTTAAATGTAGATTATTTTGCATTAAAAGATTATAACGTGCCAGACTTTTGCCAGTTAATTTTTATTACAACTCCTAATAAATTAAAAGAGGATAAAGGAAAAATTAAAAAATTCCTTAAAGTCATTAAAAAAGCAATTCAATACATTAATACTCATCTCGAAGAGGTAGTCGATGTTTATGCTACATATACTCAAACGGATATAAGTAATCAATTAAATAAAGACACAATCATTGCAACTACCAAATGTTTTACTAATGATTTATCTATGAGCCCAGAATTTTATGATGACTTACAATTATGGCTTAAGGAAAATGGCAAAATTGAAACAACTATAGATGCTAACGAATACTTTAATAACCATTTATTATTTAACAGAACTTCTAAATAATAATGATAAGAGCACACTAGATTTCAGATTAGCGTGCTCTTAATTTATATATTATTTCTCAGATTTCGAAGCTTTGCGTTTTCTAATAAATGCTAAGCCTAAACCGCCAAGTAACACTGACCATAGCATTGTGTTTGTTTCAGTTTGACCTGATTTTGGCAGTTCTTTTTTTACGTTATCAGTCGAAGTATTTGAATGGTTTGCATTCTCAGATACTACACTTCCATGGTTAGTTGCCCCTACGTGATGACTTGAAGATTTTGTGCTTACCACACTCAAGTTAAGAGTGTTAGAATTTATTGTTTGCTTATCATGGCTTTCTTCTTGATGATTTGCATGGGCACCATGATTCATATTGTGTGAAGCATCTTTACTCTCTACATCTTCATGTGACTGTGCTTTTGTATCATTGTTATCTTCTTGATCTGAGATAACCTCGTCGCTATCATCTTCAAAAATGTCTCCGTCGATTTCATAAAGTGGTTCTAAGCCTTCATCATTTCCATTAGTGTCATCAGAAGAATGGTTGTCTTCATCATTATTTGAAGTATCGTCACCATTATCAGGTCGTTCTCCATTATCTACATCATGATCTGTATTTGAACCATCATTTTCAGAAGGTGGATTAGGAGTTGTATCGTCATTATTAGACTCCCCATTAGTATTTCCCGGGTTATCATTAGATTGGCCGTCGTCCTCGTTCTGACCACCTGTTAAATCTTCTAATTCCCAAGCAGATGTTGTGCCAGACAATTCGAATGACACGATTAACATTGGTTTGCCGTTAGGACTCCTTTCAGCACTTTCAAAAGTAATGCCCTCAGGTGAAATATCTTTATTATCTGGGTCGTATAAATATTTCACAAAATACGGTTCATTAGGATTTGTAATATCATAAATCATAATACCACCAACACGTTCTAAACCGACAAAGGCATATGAATGACTACCTACTTTACCAACGACCACATTTTCAGCTTCTGGACCTTTATCATCACTTCGGTCATCTACTTTAATGTCATCGGCTGATTCATAATTAGCATTAAAGCGTTCAGGTAACACGTCTAAAACGCGTTGCTCAATATCGCTGCCACTGTCATAAATCATTTCTAAATCAGAAGCTCTTAAAATAGAGAATGAACGACCACCATAAGATACAAGCGCATTGTATTTACCATTTGCATCTTTAAACGCATGCGATGTTGTAACTTTCAAACGACCCAATTGTTCGTCATCAAACAAGCCATTCTCCACCATATCATCTAGTTCTGCTTGCGTGTAACCTTGATAATAACGTGCATCCAATTGAATATCATCTTTCAATTTCTTCACACGTTTTTCTTCAGAATAACCCTCATAATCTTGAGAATCGCCTTCGTTCGCAATCAATAAATAGGTTTCGCCATTGTAGTCATACGTATCGATGCCATCTGGTTGTAACAGTCCTAATACTGGCACACGTCGCAACTCAGATTTACCATCTTCATCTGATGCATCCATTGCATTTTGTGCTAGTGAATGATCTTTGTAAGGTAACCCTTTCACTTGAACGATTTGTCCTTTTGCGATATCAACCTTTGCAATGGCACTGACTTCCTGTAATGTTACATAGGCATATTTACTTTGACTATCTACCGCAATATATTCTGGTTCAATATTCAAGTAAGCATCTTCCGAATTATGACCTAACGCACGAATACCTTCTTGATGTTCTTTCGTGAACATTGCTGTACGCACATTATTGTCAGTCACATTAGCTGGGCCACCTGTCACATCAATGACTGACACAGATCCTGGTGGGTTAACAGTGTAATCGTCGCTCGGTTCCCCTTCATTAGCTACTAATAAATATTTACCATCTTTAGAAAAAGTGACCATATCAGGAAGACTGCCTACCGTCACATTATTGATGTAATCACCATTTGAACCATAGAATACAACATATCCTGGCTTCGTCTTATCCACTGCTGGCGCAGACACGGCTACATAGTCTCCACTCGGATGTACCATTACACTTGTTAAATCACCCGCTTCAATTTCATTATCTTGTAGATAAATACGCTTCACTAAATTAATTGCGCCATCTTTTCCAGGATGTTTCACATCAATAATATCCAATGCTTCTTTATCGCCATTTACCGAATACGCATAGCCATTCTTCGGATTGTACTTCACAATTTCTGTGCCACCATTCCCGAAATCCGCACCACTTGTATAACGACCTTTATGCGTAATATTTAACTGATCTTGACCAGTTCGAGATGCATTCTTTGTACGTTGTGCTGACGTCCATTCAGGCGTTGTAGATAGAATCGCTATTGGTTGTTGGTCTTGCGTATTCGCATCACGTTGTAACGCATTGAAGAGCACTTGTTTTTGTTTTGGAGACATGTGCTTCATTTGTGTTTGAGGTACGTCTGAAACTGCGACATCATTCTCTTCTGCAGCAGTTACTTTATTCATTTCTTCTTTTGAAAAAGGTTGAGCGTTAGTACGTGTCGCATTAATATTTGAAACTTCTTCAGATGACGTTACGTTGGATTGAGATACCTCAGAATTTGCTTTTTGGTCAGTTTGTTGTGTCGTATTACTTTTTTCTGATTGTTTGTTTTCAGTAGTTAGTTGTGTTGAATTTTTAGTTTCTTGTGTAGGTGCTTTTTGCGTGTTGCTTTGTGAAGATGTTTCTTTAATTTCATGTTGAGGCTGTACTTCAGTTTGTGATTGTTCTTTTTTAGATTGAACTTCAGTAGTTGATGTCTCTTGTGTCATTACTTCTTGTTTAGAGGTGGGTTGTGTCTTTTCCTGTGTAGGTTGCTCAGTCGAAATTTTTTCTTGTTTCATTACATCATCAGATGCTTTATTTTGTTGTGTTTTTTGTTCTTCTTTAGATTGTTCTGATGCTTCATTACTTTGAGTATCATTATGTATAACTTCGTTTGACTGCGTTTCCTCAGTAGAAGAATCCTCGTTAGTCTTTGTCTCTTGTGTAGCTATCGTCTTGTTTTGTGGTTGTTCAACACGTTGCGTTGAGGCTTCATGACTCGGTTGATCTTCAGTTGATTGCGCTTGTGACGTTGAAACCTTTTCAGAAGTATTAGTCTCATTACTTTCGGTAGCAGACGCTTGGCCCCCACCTAAAAATAATAAACTCCCAACTAATATAGACGCCGCTCCGATAGAGTATTTACGAATTGAAAACGACTCACGCTTATTCCCTAACTGCTTCTTATCCATAAAAAATCCCCCTGTAAGATAAAAGTGTATACACCACCATCTTACAAGAGGAATATTTATGGATTATTTGGAGTGAGTAAAGAAATGGTAAAGTGCAAATAATCACACTCACAACAATTTAATACAATTATTCTACACTAGAATAACTCACTATAATACTTAACTCACCTTCAAATTTAATTTCATTATCTTCAGTTGTCAAAATAAAATGTTTACCTTTTTCTATTTCAAAATTTTCACCATCAATATTAATTTTACCATTACCTTCTATTACTGTTATTAAGCAATAGTCATGTGGTTTCTCATAATCTAAAACACCTTGTATATCCCATTTTTCCACAGTAAAGAATTCATTAGATACAAATTGAGTAAATTTCTGACCGTTTCTATGTTTCTCAATAGGTTCTGTGTTAGGGTCTTGATTCGAAATATCAATAACATCTTTACTTTGTTCTAAATGTAGGTCACGCGTATTTCCATCTTTATCTTTTCTATCATAATCATAAATTCTATACGTAGTATCCGAGGACTGTTGTGTCTCTAGAATCATGATACCTGACTCTTCAGAAAGACTTTCAATAACTTCAAATAAAATATTAAAAATAAAAGGATAAAGCTTTTTAATATTGCCTGCTAATGGGTTATTTAAATACACTTTTTTAACGATTCTTAAATATGTTCTGCTAAAAGGTAAACTCTTTATCATTCATTAGAAGTTTGTAAGCTAAATTAATAATAGCCTTACTATCTTTTTCTATAATAGGATTTAGCATAGCCTGAATATATTTAATATCGTATTCTTGATTGTTTAATACATATCCCTTAGATTTAGCACTCTTGATTATTGTATTTTCAAATTTGTCATTCAAAATTTTTATATCGTTTCTAACTGTTCTATTGGACACATTTAGATACTCAGCAATTTCATTAGCGCTTAAATATGTATAGGGATTGCTTAAAAATAATTTGATTAACTTCTTATGTCTTTCAATCATCCTCACACCTCCTTAACATTCTTCTTGTGCTTGATCATTTTAATATAATTTTATATTCCAGATTTGATAATAGTAATATACTTAAACTTCAGTGTTCATTATATAAATTATTCAATTGTGGAATGAGCTTCTAATCATACGTAATAAAATCCCCTTGTAAGATAAAAGTTTATCGACTTTTATCTTACAAGGGGATTAATTTCAATATTGATTATTAACTCTTTTTATAACTCATCGTATTTACTATTATTATTTTTACTTTTTTCAACAGGATATTTCTCAGCATTTTTCACTAGTTTTTTTCGAATAATGTCATTAATATCAAAATCTAAGTTGTCTGCTAACATATAACTATAAATCAATACATCTGCTAATTCCTCAGCTAGTCTTCCTTGTTTATTTTCTACTACTTCTTCTGGTGTTTTCCATTGAAATAATTCTAATAATTCAGCAGCTTCTAAACTGATAGATAAAGATAAATCCTTTTCATTATGAAATTGTCTCCAATTACGTTCATCTCTAAATTGATTTATTTCTTTTAATACTTCATGTATTTCATTCATCATTCTCACCTCGTGAAGCTTTTTTAAGTGCCTCTCTCAATTGGTCGTCTACAGCATAAATATATAGTCCATTTACCCCTCGAGTTAATAGAACGTTTAATTCATTTTTCAAAAGCATATCTGAATAATATTCTTTCGAACCGTCTTGCAATGTTCTTCTTTGAGTTACTTTCTTATTAGCACTGCAAGATTTGTCAAATACAATTTGTCCATCCCTATATTTAACTGAAGGACCAATAATAACTCCTGCATAATTCAAATCCAATCCTTGAATAGAGAAAGTTGAACCTATTTCATCTATTGTCTGTTCCTGCTCAACCCAAGGTAAATCTTTAACTTTTCTTTTAGGTTTTATTTGATAGTTCCAAGGCATTGACCAATTATCAACTTTTACTCTCCAATAATCTTCATCTTTAGGCGGTTTACTATTATATTTCCAATCAAATGTAGCAAGCATTCTTGATATACCACTATCTGTATTTTGAGCTTTATTTTTTATCGCAACCTCTAACTCATTAGGTGAATCAAATACTTTAATTTCATAGCCTTTACTGTCTTTTGGAAGTTTGTTTATAGTTTGATTATCAATTAAATTTCTTATCCAATTGAAAGTAGTTTCATCACTATTGATACGCATTTGATTTCTTAATATAACTCGATTATTTATATTTTCCGATTGATTATAGTATTTTTCTAACTGTTCTTCTTCCCATATTTGTCCAGTTGTTAATACTTGCTTTAAATCTAATACAATAACTACGACTTTAGCTCTTTGTAATAAATCATCTAAATGATTTTTTCCTTGATAACTCTGCTGTCCTTGCGTTAGTAGCAAATGTGCTTCATCAACTATTACTACATCTACTTTATTCTCTGGATTATGGCTATTGATAAAGCTAGTTGGTTTTCGTACTATTTTATTAAATTTACTAGAAATCCCTAGTTTTTTAGCTATTTGATCATAAATAGTTACATGTTCATTGTGATTTACTAAAAGATTTATATCTAAATTCTGATTTAAATCTAAGTTATACTTACCTAGTTCGTATAATAATGTACTCATTAGTACAGTTTTACCTGACCCTGCTTCACCTTCAACAATTATCAATTGACTCTCTTCATTTGATAAAATTGCTGCTTTAATTTTATTTAATATCTCCTCTTTTGCATTTATTTGTTCTTGAGTTAATTTGTGAAATGGAGAAGCTTTAAATATAGCAGAATCTTTTATTATACTTTCAATTGGGAATAAAGCCCCATTCTTTTTATGTAGTGATTGCCAAATATTTGAGAAAATTTCATCTAATTTTTCAGAAGTATAATATTCATTTTGTTGATTAGTCCTACTGTTATGCACCATTGAAATATTATCTACACTGAGCAAATATTGCATGAGTCTATTTTCAATATCTAGCGTTAATGACTTATTAAATAATTCATGACCAATGACATACATTGAAGAATTATCTGATTCTGAAAATTCTTCCCAAAATGCTTTGACTTTTGTATCCGCATTAAGATGCTGTCTTGTCCTACTTTTAATATCTCCAGTCTCACCAACATAAACTTCAAAATCATTTTTCTCTTTTTTATCATTTATTATGTAAACTGTTGGATATCTTAGTAAAAACTTTCCATCTTTAGATGTTTCCCATTTTTGCACTGATTCATTTAGTTTGTCTATTGAATATTTTATATTTTCAATTTTTAATAATTGTCCCATCTCATCACCTATATAGCATATCGTCTGATAATCCCATTTTATCAATTTTCGGACTAATTTTATCAAGTTTTCACCAAATTTTATATATACAAACCGAAATTCAAAAGAAAAAGAGATTTCTACACTAAGTAAAAATCTCAACTACTATTCAATTAAGTTTAATGAACTTAACATTATATTTTAAATTATACTGAAAGCGTGAGCTTCATTTAGCTTTATGTATGAGGATCAACTCATAAGATTAAATAAAAAGTTTGATACATAGGTTTCTAGAAAAGCTGCAATAATGATTAATGGTAATGCGATCAATACATAGGATTTGATTACATTGATTAAGTTAACTTTTATCGCGTAGTTTTCTTTTTTACTTTTCCTAAAGAGATTGGTAAACCGACGTGTGATGGCTTTGTTTAGCATATACAACGCACTTGTTAAAATACAAAAGCCCATGATTTCAAATGTATAATGTGGGATAAATGCTATACTCCCTATCAACCCTTTATGTAAATCAAAGCTCAGAAGAAAGCCTAATAGAATTCCGGGCATAATAATGGTAACCACTAGATTAATCAAATAAAGATAAGGTATAGGTAGTAAGGCTAAGATAAACATTTGTAGTGGAACTCGGAAACCATTATTAACGATATACTTCCAAACTTTTTCAAGTCCTTTAGTGTTGCCAAATTTTTCACTCGCATTTCCCATATTTTTCAAGTCATTGAAAGATGGATGAACAAAATAACAGAATATCGTAGTAATGATTAAACAAATGGTAGCAACTACAAAGATTTTCACGGCACGTTTAATAATTTCCAAATCGAATGATTTTAGCATAAGCAACCTCTCTTTTATCTCTTATACTAACAAACATAACATGAGCCTGGGACATAAATAATAGGATGATGCTATTTTGCAAATTCGCAGTAGCTGACTAAACTGAAAAGGTGCTTAAATCAAGCTTTTTCCAGTTTTAGTCATCCTTGCGGGGGGTGGGACGACGAATTTAAAAAGAATTCTGTCCCACTCCCCCTATAACTATTTCTAGCAAAGGAGTCAAAATATATTTAGCAGTCTTATTTAAAGAATTTTTCTACTATCGTTTTAGACGCTATGCCCTTTTCAAAGGTACAGAAACGATTGTAAAAGGCTTTATATTTCTCTCTATATTCTTCTTGTATGTCATCAATATTTTTTATTGCTTCGATTAAGCCATCATTTGTTTTAATTTGTGGACCTGGTGCTTCTTTTTCAAAATTAAAATAAAAGCCACGTAATCTGTTCTTATAAAATTCTAAATCATAGGTGAAGAATAATAATGGTTTCTTTGTATTTGCAAAATCAAACATGACTGACGAATAGTCTGTGATGCATATATCTGTAATTAAGTATAGATCACTGATTTCAGGATATTTGGTACCATCGACGACAAAATCATTTAGTGATTCACTTAAATTTAACGCGTTACTAATAATAATATGTGGGCGTAAAATGAGAATATATTCATCCCCAATACTTTCCTTCAATCTTTGTAAGTCAAGTTTTAGATTGATGATGTGTTTTTTGGCTTTATTAATTTCATCATCTCTAAATGTCGGTGTGTATAAAATGATTTTTTTATTACTTTCAATACCTAGTTGAGCTTTATATGATTTTTCACCAATTACCCACACTTTTTGATTTTCCTTTTTTAAGAAGTTGGGACATTTTGATCTTTTTAACTCATCCACATATGTTAAGTAACTATCGATGTCATACGTATTAATTCTAAAAGATAAATTACAACCTTTCATCGTGAAATAAGGTGTAAGTGACACTATATTACCGTTAAACTCAGTAATAATTTCACCTTTTAATAGCTTTTCCGCCATTATTCTAGGATTTCCGATTTTTATTCTTAAATTCTCCGATGATTCTAGTACTTTAATACTTAAGTAAATATCTATAATATCCTCATTTTTGTATTCATACTTCATGAATTCTATCAAATCTTTATAGATTTCTACCGAAAAATTATAAGTATATGCATTTTTCGTCTTTCCAATTTCTTCATGATTGATATTTACGAATGTTTCTCTGTCAGTCAGCCTCGTTTTTATTGATAGTTGCACAGTTTCTAATGTGAAATTCAGTATCGCAAACTGACCTTTTATACACGCTGCAGTGTTGTTTATTTTAATATTATCAATATGTCTTCTTGAAAAATATGTTTTTTTAAATCAACCTCCTCCAATGATAAATGTAAATCCCCATTGGTGTCTTCCACATCTATTGAATTAAATTCGTTTTTTATGTAGAGCTTTTCAATCTTATTAATAGGATTCTCAAAATAGATATGTAGTATTGATCCATCTTGTTTAATAGTTTGCAATTAAACCCCTTCTTTCAGCTAAAATCAAATTCCCATAATATTATAGTGATTTTTTATTATTTTTTTAATTATTTATAAATATATCTACTTTCGAACGGTAATATGCGTTACAATATAAATACAATATTTAATAGTAACCAAAATATATATAAATCTTTATTTATTATATTATAATACATGTAATTACTTTTAATGTTTTTATAAATATAATTTTTTATATTTACTACAATTTAAAGGGGTTAGTAAAGTGAAAAAGTTAATTTTAATTTTCAACAGTGTCTTATGTTTAATGTTTTTAATTAAATATAGACAACTTAAGAAAGCTCACCATTTTTACTTAACAAACATTGAATCTGAAGATGATAAATTGAATAAAATGGGCATGTATAAAGATAAAGATGGAAATATTTATCCAATAGAAGAGGCAATTGAATGAATCAAACAGTTTAATTAATCTCACTTATACATAACTAAGTTTTGAAATTATTAACTTTTATTCCAATAATAAAGAGAGTTGAACAGAATTCATATTGAATTCGTTGTTCAACCCCCGCAAGGATGACTAGAACTGAGAAAAGTTTAATTTAAGTGACTTCTCAGTCCATTCAGCTACTGCGAATTTGTAAAATAGCACCATTATATTTTTTATTCCCAAGCCTTATTGTAAATTATTCAGGTCTAGGGTTACGTTTCATTTTCACGTATTGAGAAATACTGTATAATACGATACCGAACCAAATGAGCGCAAATGTAACCAATTGTTGCGCATCAAAATGTTCTTTAAAGGCGAAGATACCTAAGAAGAACATGATTGTTGGACCAACGTATTGAATGAATCCTGTTAGAGATAACGGAATACGTTTGGCACCCGCTGAGAATAAGATTAATGGAATGGCAGTTACTGCACCTGATAACATTAACCAGAATGTGTCCATATTCAAACCTACTGATGATGTTCCAGTATTCCATAAATAAATCATATATATTAATCCGGCTGGCGCTGTAACGATACATTCAATTGCAATACTGATAATGGCTTCAATTTTAACAATCTTCTTCAACAAGCCATAAATACCGAATGAGAATGCTAACATTAATGAGATGACTGGGAATTCTCCAACGCGAATCGTCATATACAGAACTCCGATTGTCGCAAAGATGATTGCTAGCGTTTCAAATTTATTGAATCTCTCTTTTAGGAAAATGAACGCCAATAATATACTTACTAATGGGTTAATATAATAACCTAAACTAGATTGTAGTACGTGTCCATTTGACACAGCCCAGATGAACGTTCCCCAGTTGATTGTAATCACATAACCAGCAATAATAATGACGATTAGTTCAATTGGATGTGAGAATAAATGTTTTAAATCACGTTTGAACGTTTGTGATTTCTTTAAAACTACGATCATTAGTATCATAAAGATCATAGATAATACAATGCGGTAAGCTAAGATTTCAAATGCACTAACGCCACCAATTAATTTCCAATAAATTGGCAAGATACCCCATAATACATAAGCACCTAACGCATATAGAATCCCTTTTTTAAATTCAGTATCGGAATTCATCCTAACCCTCCTTACGGTATAACCCTGGAAATATGTTTTAATTAATAAAACTATGGTACCAATAGTTAAGAAAGTTAGGTATATAAACTGCTCAAATTATTCAAATTCTTAGTAATTTAGGTTGAATTTATTTGATTTTAGACATCCGAACCTCTAACATCACACAACCCGAAGTCTACCTTTTCGCCAAACAAAAAAGAATCAGCCCCTAGAAAGTCGCTGATTCTGACATAAATATTGATATTCAATTATCCACCAAAGAATAAATCGACAATATCACTCGTTCTATTATTATTTGTTTTATAAAATTCAGTACAACCACAATTTTTACAAGTTATTGTTTTAAAGTTGTTATGCTGCACATCAAACATCTTAGATAGTCCAGATCCTGTTGCTGATAATGTTCCTTCTTCCACTTCCGTATGTCCACATTTCACACATCCGTTTCCTGTGTTTCCAGTCATAAACAACATTCCTTATATTGTTTCTTACTTGTTCTATAACCTGTTTCCTATCATTTAATCTTTAAATAAGTAATAACTTATTGCGCATTTAAAATATAATTAATGACATTTTTTCATTGCCAAATTCAAACATTTTCAATGGAATTTCTCACATAATTATCATAAGTAGAAGTTTCTTACATTGGGCTTAAATATAGTTGTGAGACTCTCACCATGACCTTGTCACAATTACTGTGACAAAGTCGCATTTTCTTTGTGTTGTATACGCTTTCCTATGCCATTACAATTGAATTATCAAATCAGAATAAAAAAAGAGGTGTAGTTATGGCTCAAACAGAGACACAAGAGAAAAAAGGTCTCGGCCGTAAAGTTCAAGCGTTTGGTTCATTCCTTAGTAGTATGATTATGCCAAACATCGGTGCGTTTATCGCATGGGGCTTTATTGCTGCGATTTTCATTGATAATGGTTGGTTCCCTAACAAAGAATTATCTCAATTAGCAGGGCCAATGATCACATATTTAATTCCATTACTTATCGCATTTAGTGGTGGTCGTTTAATTCACGACTTACGTGGCGGTATCGTTGCGGCAACAGCAACTATGGGTGTTATTGTTGCATTACCAGAAACACCAATGTTACTTGGTGCAATGATTATGGGACCACTTGTTGGTTGGTTAATGAAGAAAGTTGACCAATTCTTACAACCTAGAACACCACAAGGCTTTGAAATGTTATTCAATAACTTCTCAGCAGGTATTCTAGCATTCATTATGACAATCCTTGGCTTCAAATTATTGGCGCCAATTATGCAATTCATCATGCACATCTTATCTGTAGCAGTTGAATTCTTAGTACACTTACACTTATTACCAATCGTAAGTATCATCGTAGAACCAGCTAAAATTTTATTCCTTAACAACGCGATTAACCACGGTGTATTCACACCTCTTGGTACTGACCAAGCTGCAAGTGCAGGTCAATCAATTTTATTCGCAATCGAATCAAACCCTGGACCAGGTATCGGTATCTTATTAGCGTACATGATCTTCGGTAAAGGCACAGCGAAAGCAACTTCATATGGTGCAGGTATCATCCACTTCTTCGGTGGTATTCATGAAATTTACTTCCCATATGTATTAATGCGTCCATTATTATTCATCGCTGTTATTTTAGGTGGTATGACTGGCGTAGCAACTTACCAAGCAACTGGTTTCGGATTCAAGAGTCCAGCTTCACCAGGTTCATTCATCGTGTATTGTTTAAATGCACCTAAAGGTGAATTCTTACACATGGTATTAGGCGTATTCTTAGCAGCACTTGTTTCATTCGTAGTTGCAGCATTAATTATGAAATTTACTAAAGAACCTAAACAAGATTTAGAAGCAGCAACAGCTAAAATGGAATCTACTAAAGGTAAAAAATCTAGCGTGTCTTCTAAATTAACTGGTGCGACAACTGGTACTGGCGCAGCTGGCGTAGCTGCTAACAAAGCTGATGATGAAGATAAAAAAGAAGCTTCATCAGAGGATGAAGAAGAAGACTTACTTGATAACTACAACACTGAAGACGTAGACGCTCACGACTATAGCAACGTAGACCATGTTATTTTCGCATGTGATGCGGGTATGGGTTCTAGTGCAATGGGTGCAAGTATGTTACGTAATAAATTCAAAAAAGCAGGCATTTCAGACGTTAATGTTACAAATACTGCTATTAACCAATTACCAAATAATGCACAACTTGTTATTACACAAAAAACATTAACAGACCGTGCAATCAAACAAGTTCCAAACGCAATTCATATCTCAGTGGATAACTTCTTAAATTCTCCACGTTATGAAGAGTTATTAAACAACTTGAAGAAAGACCAAGACAAAGCATAATTAAATAGTTTAAGAGTCGAACATATTATTTCTATCACTTATGTTTAGACTCCTTTCAAGGGGGACACACCATGTTAATGAGTATACGTGAAAAGGAAATCATTGAACTGCTAATTAAGTATTACGGTCAATACGTCACGATTTATGAAATTGCTCAACAACTTGGCGTGTCCTCTCGTACTATTCATCGTGAATTAAAAGGGATTGAAACCTACCTCCAAGGCTTCAATATGACACTTGAACGGGCAAATAAAAAAGGGATTAAGTTATCTTGTGATTATGACCAGATCCGACTGTTAAAACAAGAAATGGCGCAACACGATACCATTGACTTGTCTGTTGAAGAACAAAAGGCAATTATTCTATATGCGCTCATTCAATCAAAACATGCTGTTAAGCAATACAGCTTGGCTCAAGAAATTGGCGTATCTGTTCAGTCATTAACCAAATTGCTTGATGACCTAGAGAATGATCTCGCTAGCTATCAACTTATCCTTTATCGCAAGCGTGGTGAAGGGGTATATCTTGATGGCCCCGAATCAAAGAAACGTGAGTTCTTAAGTCAATTGATGGTCAACAACTTGAATAGTACAAGTGTTTACTCTGTTATCGAGAACCACTTCGTCTATCAATCGATTAATCAATCACAACAAGCTTTAGTCGACCTTGATAGCATATTTAAGATTGAACGTATTTTAATGGATTACCTAGGCCAATTACCTTATACCTTAACAGAATCGAGTTATCTGACCTTAACCGTCCATATCGTGTTAAGTATTGCGCGTATTCAAAATGGTGAATATGTATCGATTAATGAAGATATTCATAATTCTGTAAAAGACACATTTGAACATCAAATTGCCACAGAAATTGCGAAACGTATAGAGACACTATACGACATCGACTTTAACCAAGCGGAAGTCACTTTTATAACAATTCATTTACGTGGTGCAAACCGTCGAACAACCTTCAAGATGTTTGAGAATAATGAATTTGACGACCGTAAAATACAAGCATTTGTAAATCGTGTAGAGCGCTTATCAGGCCAATCATTCGAAGACTATGCAACGCTTGTTCATGGATTATCATTGCACATTAATCCAGCGATTAATCGTTTGGAAGCAAACATTGAAACGTACAATCCACTCACCGAGATGATTAAGTACAAGTATCCTCGTCTCTTCGATATTGTACACAAGGCCATCGATCAGACATGGCCAGAGTTAGTCTTCCCGGATAGTGAGATTGCCTTCATCGTTTTGCATTTTGGTGGCTCCTTGAAAAGTCAGTCCACCCAACTACTACATGTTTTAGTTGTCTGCAGTAGTGGTATTGGAACAAGTCGATTGTTGGCAACACGATTACAACAATCTTTTAATGAAATAGAGAAGATTACACAAGCGTCCGTCAGTGATTTGAAAATGTTAAACCTAGAGGATTACGATGGCATTATTTCAACGGTTAAATTGGATATCACAACGCCATTTATTACCGTCAATCCATTGCTACCAGAATCCGATGTAGCGTATGTAGCATCATTCTTAAAGACAACAGAGCATATAGCGAAACAACATGAAGAGAACGAAATGAAGCATTCGATTCAAGACCCTGATCAAGTGGTCATGAACATCGAACACGGCTTATCATTGTTGAACTCTATGCAATTTGAATACAAAGATGTAACTATTTGGAATCATTATTTAGCTGACTATCTTGAGGAACATGGCGTCATTGCGCCGAATAGTCAGACGTCATTCGCTGAGCTGTTGCAAGATAAATTAAATCAGAATCCTGGTTGGATATTGCAACCCTATCCCGTTGCGATTCCACATATGAAGAATGATTTAATATTACGCCCCCTCATTTTAATCACGATATTAAATGAAAGTTTGGGCATGCAAAGTACTCAAAATGACCTTTTCAAAATTAAATATATGGTTAGCCTATTCATCCCAAATAATGATGAAATGGCACAACTTGTTGGGGAATTATCTGCTGAATTAGGACATCATCTCGAGCAAATTGATGACTTCATGCAAGACCCTGACGCTATGAAACACATATTGAGAGATAGCTTTTTAAAACGAATTCACAATCAATTAACTTAGGAGTGTAAAAAATGACTGAATTATTTAGTAATGACAATATCTTTTTAAACGTATCTGTAGGAAGCCAAGACGAAGCAATTGAAAAAGCTGGTCGTGCTTTAGTAGATAATGGTTCTGTAAACGAAGCGTATATCCAAGCAATGAAAGAACGTGAACAACTTGTTTCAACATTCATGGGTAATGGTTTAGCAATTCCTCACGGTACTGACGAAGCTAAAGGTGATGTATTAGCATCAGGTTTAACATTACTACAAATTCCTGAAGGCGTAGATTGGAACGGCGAAACAGTTAAAGTTGTTGTTGGCATCGCTGGTAAAGATGGCGAACATTTAGACTTGTTATCTAAAATCGCAATTACATTCAGTGAAGAAGAAAATGTTGATCGTATCGTCAACGCTAAATCTGCTGAAGAAATTAAACAAGTCTTTGAGGAGGCTGACGCATAATGAAAGCTGTACACTTCGGAGCTGGAAATATTGGCCGTGGATTCATCGGCTATATTCTTTCAGATAACAACATTGATGTAACATTTGCAGACGTTAATGAGGAAATTATTAATGCATTAGATAATGAAGGCGCGTATAACGTTATTCTTGCTAATGAAGAAAAAACAACAACACGCGTTACTGGCGTTCGTGCGATTAACAGTGGTCAACCTTCAGATGAATTGAAACAAGCAATTCTTGAAGCTGACATTATTACAACTGCAGTTGGTGTGAACATCCTTCCTATCATTGCGAAATCATTTGCACCAGTCTTAAAAGAGAAGGAAAATCACGTTAATATCGTAGCGTGTGAAAATGCGATTATGGCGACTGATACGCTTAAAGAAGCAATCTTAGACATCACTGGTCCATTAGGTGATAACATTCACTTCGCGAACTCTGCAGTTGACCGTATTGTCCCACTTCAAAAGAATGACAATATCTTAGACGTTATGGTTGAACCCTTCTTTGAATGGGTTGTTGAAAAAAACGCTTGGTACGGTGAAGAGTTAGAACATATTAAATATGTTGATGATTTAACACCTTACATCGAACGTAAATTATTAACAGTTAACACTGGTCATGCTTTATTAGCATATGCTGGTCGCTTCT
Source organism: Staphylococcus sp. HMSC062A01 (assembly GCF_001836805.1). Lineage (NCBI taxonomy): Bacteria > Bacillati > Bacillota > Bacilli > Caryophanales > Staphylococcaceae > Staphylococcus > Staphylococcus sp. HMSC062A01. The sequence goes on along the minus strand of NZ_KV830625.1, from coordinate 62,445 downwards.
ATGATAGAGATACTGTATTAGATGCTGTTAAAGATGAAGCTATCGTTGCAGATTTACGTCAAGTATTAGGTGAAACAAGCGAGTACATCGTTGATAACTTCAGTTTCACTAAAGAAGAACAAGCGGCTTATGTTGAGAAGATTATTGGTCGTTTCAAGAATCCATACCTTTCTGACGAAGTAACACGTGTAGGTCGTGGAACAATTCGTAAAATCGGTCCTAAAGATCGTATTATCAAACCTTTATCTTATTTATATGAAAATAATTTACGTCGCAAAGGCTTATTAAAAGCAGCAGCGTTATTATTAAAATATGATGATATGAACGATAAAGAAACAGTTGAAATGCGTGAATACATTGATGCACATGGTGTAAAAGCATTCTTACAAGAATATGCGAAAATCAATGACCGTTTAGCAAATGAAATTGTAGCTGTTTATGAAGAATTGTAATTCATTACTTTAACAATTTAATTACCTTAACAGGTAAATTAAGTTACTTAAATGTTTGATAGTAATTTAATGTGTGCAGTTTACACAATACTGCGTATTGTTGCTACTCGCTTGCTCTAGGTATAGCCTGAGACAAGTTGTTTATAATTGAAAAGAGTTAAATCACTTTATAAACCTTTTTCAAAGTCTTGTAGGTTGTGATTTAACTCTTTTTTTATTTAGATTTTGTCTCAGTGCTAATGCTATTCCTAGTAGCGTCTCGCAGCCAATACTTTGTGCTTTTAGTAAATGAGATTTATACCTTTATTAATATATTTATTTTAATGGTTTAATCGCTACGCTAATTAATAAGTTACATAAATAACACATTAAAACCCCCAGCAACTTTGACGAGCCTGGGGGAATTTTCATGCTAATAATGCTAGTTACGTATATATAATTCGTTTTGTATAATTTATAATCAAATCGCTAATGTGTTAAAAAGTATAGATTATCAATGTATTTTACTAAGAAAAGATAATAATCGATCTTCCTTAATGATATATCGCTTTTGCAAAAGATACATCTGCACTTTCACCAATCACTTCCGATAGTGAAGGATGTGGTTGTATAATTCGAGAAATATCATTTAATGTACCGCCCGAAACCTTAATTCCCAAGATTTCACTAATTAAATCTGTCGCATGAGGTCCAACGATAAATCCACCTAAAATTTTACCATCCTGCTTATTCACTACTATTTTAACCATTCCTTGTGTTTCACCTTTTAAGATTGCTTTCGGATTCTTCTGAAAAGGCGCAGTCGTCACTTCAACCTCATAACCCGCTTCTTGTGCTTGTAATTCTGATAAACCTACTGACGCAGATTCCAATCTTGTATAAATACATCTTGGTATATCCTCTTGATTTATCGGTTCTGGTTGTTTGCCTGCAATATATTCTGCCACATATTCACCATGTGCACTTGCAGTATGTGCTAACTGATAGCCTGGCACTAAATCACCAATCGCATAGACGTGCTCGTAACTAGTTTCATAATGTTCATTAACTTGTAAACATTTGCCATTTTGTTCTAAATTAAGCGCCTTAGCAACTTGAACATTAGGTTGTCTCCCTGTCGCAAAGAGTAATGTTTCATATGGTATTTCTTTAGGGCCATCTTTTCCATCAATTTCCAAAGTCTTGGCATTTACTTTCTTAGTTTCTGAATTGGTGATGATGTTAACACCTTGTTGTTTCAAATAGGTTGATAGATGGTCGCGTATTTCTTTAATTTCACTAGATAGGATGCTATCGCCCTTTTCCAAAATCGTAACATCTACGTCTAAATCAGCCATTGATGAGGCTATTTCCGAGGCAATAACGCCGCCGCCAATAATCACAAGTTGTTTCGGCAGTTGTTCCATATCGAAAAATGTATCAGCTGTTTCAAAGTGCACTTGGTCTAGCCCTTCGATTGGTGGTACGAATGGCTTTGTTCCTGTCCCTAAGATAATATCTTTCGCGGTATAAATAGTTTGATCGACTTGAACTTTTAATCCTTCTAATACTTCTGCTTCCCCTTCAATAAAATCAACGTTGTGTTGTCTTAATGCGTCTCGAACATCATCAGTCACTGTCTTAACCACTTGATCTTTACGTTGTACGAGACTAGTTACATCAATGTCTATGTGATTCGTCTTAATTCCCCAATTGTTTGCAGAATGAATATCTCTCACTTTAGCACCATATTCTAAAAATATCTTCGACGGTATACAACCTACATTGAGACATACACCACCAACGTGCTGATTCTCAACAATCGCTACATCTTTACCTAGTTGCGCTGCTCGAATTGCTGCAACATAACCTCCAGGTCCTGCTCCAATAACGATCAAATCATACGATTTAGACATCATTTGTACCCCTTTCACCTTTGCAGTTGTTTTCATCCCTTAATAACCTTTGTTATGAACATAACCACTTGTCTAATGTGTAAGCGTTTTTATATACTTTCAATTATATATTAGAGTTATATTTTTATAATTTCAAATAAACGTAAGTGACAGAATTTTTACTTTTTCAATAAAGGGCTTTGTGTTGTGTGAAAGGATTGGAAGTGTGGTTCGAGACATGAAAAGACCCCCAGCATTGTTTGTGTACTGAGGATCTTAATCAAATTAAATATATTTGTTATTAAAGAATTAAGAGATATGGATTTTCAATATATTTAGCTAATACTTTTAAGAAATCGGCAGCGCTCGCACCATCAAGAATTTGATGATCAAACGTTAAACTTAATGGAATACGTGATACTTGTTTAACACTATCTCCTTCAAGTACAACTTCTTTAGAAAGTGCACCTACACCTAGGATTCCTGTTTCACCCAGGTTAAGAATTGGTGTGAAATATTCGATGCCACTAGTACCCATGTTAGTAATTGTAAAAGTAGCACCTGCCAGTTTAACATCATTTGTATTACCATCACGTACCGCTTCTGCTGAAGATTTAATCTCTTTAGCTAAAGCACCAATACTTTTAGTGTCTGCATTATTTATAACTGGTACCATTAACCCTTCGTCGAGTGACGTTGCTACACCTAAATGAACATTATCATATTCTGTAAGTTGACCATTTTCATATCGAGCATTCATTACACCATAATCTTTAAGTGCTAAGACGATGGCTTTAGTTAGCAATGCTGTGACAGTCAATTTAGTATCTTGATTTGCATTCTCAAGTTCAGCTGATAGTTTGTTTTTGAAATCTAACAAACGGTCAGCATCCACTTTACGATGTAACGTAAGTTGTGCTGTTTCGGCCAAGCTTTGACGCATATTCTGTGCTATACGCTTACGCATTGGATTTAGTCCTTCACCGACATTAGCACTGTTAAATTTAGTGTTCTTATCCTCTTTAGATTGCATATCCTCATTTTTTGCTTCAATATCATATCCTTGCTCTGCTACACGTTGAATATCTAATTTTGTTATACGATTATTACCGCCTGTACCTTGAATTCTAGTGATATCAAAGTTTTTATCCTCTGCCATCTTGCGTGCAAGTGGTGATATAAAGATACGTTTACCATTTTGGGGTTCAACATTATTAGACTTATTTGTATCTTCATCATGATTACTATCATCTTCATTATCAGAAGTTATATCGTTGGTTTGTTGCTCTTCATCGTCTGATTGTGAGTTATTGGATTCTTCATTATCATATTCAGTCGTACTACTTGATTCAGTACTTTCCCCTTCATCACCTATAATACCAAGTACAGATTTAACTTCAGTTTCTTCTCCGGCTTGAACTTTAATTTCGAGTAATATACCACTAGCTGGTGCTTCAACGTCTTGAGTCAATTTCTCAGAACTAATCGTACATACACTTTCACCTTGTTCAACCACATCTCCCTCTGCTTTAAACCACTCTTCGACTGTTCCTTCTTTCATTGTCATACCGAGTTTTGGCATAATAATATTTTCGCTCATCGTTCAACACCTCCTTGCCTATGAATTAACTTTTTTCAAGTCTTCAATTAGTTCAGATGCGACATCTAATACTTTATCTACATTTGGTATATAGGCTTGTTCAAGGTTTGCTGCGAATGGAACTGGTGTATCCGGTGCAGTGACTTTCTTGATTGGTCCATCTAAATAATCAAAACCAATATCACCAATAACAGATGCAACATCTCCCGCTACATTACATTGTGGATTTGATTCATCAATCACAATTAAACGACCTGTCTTCTTCACTGATTCTAGAACTGTTTCTTTATCCCATGGTGACACAGAACGTAAATCAATAACTTCAACTGAAATGTTATCTTCTTCTAATTTGTCTGCTGTTTGTTCAGCTACTGCCACCATTTTACCGATTGCAACAATTGTTAAATCATCACCTTCACGCGTCACTTTCGCTTTTCCAATTTCTATTGTGTAAGGTTCTTCAGGCACATCACCTTTTTGTCCTAATAATGTTTTATCTTCTGAAAAGACTACTAAGTTATCATCTTGTACTGCTGCCATTAATAAACCTTTAGCATCATAAGGATTAGAAGGAACGACTACTTTTACACCAGGTATTGTTGCAAACATGTTATACAATGATTGAGAATGTTGTGCCGCTGCGCCTGCACCAGCGCCATGAACTGTACGTACAACTAATGGAATTTTAGCTTTACCACCAAACATGTAACGCATTTTTGCACCTTGGTTCAAAATAGGATCTAAACCGAATCCAATAAAGTCATTGAACATTAATTCTGCAATAGGACGCATACCGGTAGCAGCTGCACCTACAGCAGAGCTGAGTGTAATATGCTCTGCGATTGGTGTGTCAATAACACGATCTCGACTATATTTTTTCGCAAGTCCTTTAGTTACACCAAAAACGCCACCAAATGTATCATCATCTTTAATATGTTCTACACCTGCACCACCTGAAACGTCCGTACCAATGAGAATAACATTATCATCTTGTTCCATTGATTGATCGATTGCTTCGTTAATTGCACCCATAAATGTTAACTTGCGTTCTTCACTCATAGTTATGACCTCCTTTTAGGCAAATACATCTTCGTGTAATGAATCTACATCTGGTAATTCACTTTCATCTGCATATTTCACTGCATCTTCTACTGCTTGTTTAGCTGTTTGTTCAATTTCATTTAATTCTTCTTCTGTTAACCAACCTTCTTCAAGTGCTTGACGTTTAAAGTCTTCTGTTGCGTTTTTGTCCGCATTACGATCATTTGGTGATTTAACTTTTTGTTCGTCCCCTTCAAAATGACCATATTTACGATACGTGTCACACTCAATTAGCGTAGGGCCTTCACCATTTTTTGCTCGTTCTACAGCTTCTTGCGCTGCTTTATAAACTTCAACGACATCCATGCCATCCACTCTGACACCTGGCATGTTATAAGCTGAAGCACGCTCTGCAATTGTTTCTGAAGCACTGGCATAATCATGTGTTGTACCTTCACCGAATTGGTTGTTTTCACAAACAAAGATAACTGGAAGGTTTAAGATTGAGGCAAAGTTAAGGCCCTCATGGAAATTACCTTCATTGGCTGCACCATCACCAAAGAAACATACAGCAACATTCTTTTTACCTTGATTTCGAATAGAAATACCTGCACCAGTAGCAAGTCCGAAGCCACCACTTACGATACCATTGGCACCGAGCATTCCTTTATCTATTTCTGCAACATGCATGGAACCACCTTTTCCATGACCAAGTCCATCACGTTTACCCATTATCTCCGCCATCATGCCATTAAGGTCACATCCTTTGGCAATTGCATGTCCGTGTCCTCGGTGTGTACTTGTAATATAGTCGTCGTCTTCAAGTTGTGACATTACACCAGTTGCTACAGCTTCTTCGCCTACGTATAAGTGAACAAAACCAGGAATCTTACCGTCACTAAAGATTTTATGCACCTTTTCTTCAAAATATCGAATTTCATTCATCGTTTTATAAATCCAACGTGCTTGTTCTTTTTCCATCGTTAGTTCCTCCTATCATTCATTGATTTGTTCTGTTATCACATATGAATGGCTTTTCCAAAGTATGCATACGCGCTCTCGCCAATTGCTTCGGATAGAGAAGGATGTGGTTGAATGATGTTAGATAACTCATTCATTGTACCTTCTGAAACTTTGACACCTAATACTTCACTGATTAAATCTGTAGCATGTGGACCAACAATAAAAGCACCTAAGACCTCTCCATATGCTTTATCAGTTACAATTTTGATAAAGCCTTGTACTTCTCCTTTTACGAGCGCCTTTGCATTTCCTTGAAAAGAAGATTGTGTAACAGATACGTCATAACCCGCTTCTTTAGCTTGAGACTCAGATAAACCAACTGATGCTGCTTCAAGACGAGTATAAATACAACGTGTAATATTGTTTGGAGATACTGGCGGTGGTTTTAATCCAGCCAAAGTTTCAACAACATGTAATCCATGTGAACTCGCTGAATGTGCAAGTTGATAACCCTTAACAAGGTCTCCAATAGCATATACATGATTAATTGTTGTTTGATAGTGTTCATCGACTTGTACAAATTTACCATCCATATCGATATCTAGATCTTCAGCTACCTTGATGTTCGGTTGTCGACCAGTTGCCACTAATAAAGTATCAAATGACACATCTTCATGATTATCCAAAATCACTTTAGAGGTTGTTACTTTAGATATCTTTGCGCCTGTTAAAATTCTTATACTTTGATTCTTCAAATGGTCCTTTAACAGTTCACGTACTTCTTCAATCTCGGTGAGAAGAATATCTTCATTAACTTCAATCATCGTAACCTCGACTCCTAAATCAGCCATTGAAGATGCTAACTCAGTAGCTATAACACCGCCACCAATAATTGCGAGTTGTTTAGGCAACGTTTCTATATCAAAAAATGTGTCTGTCGTTTCATACTTTATGTCATTTAATCCTTCAATAGGTGGAATAAAAGGTTTACTACCAGTTGCTAGAATAATATCTTTCGCTTGATATGATTGATTACCAACTTTAACTTCTAAATCTTTCGTTACAGTAGCTTCACCTTTAATGAAATTAACTTTGTTTTTCTTTAATAATTGCTTCACACCACCTGTGAGCGTGCTAACAATGTGTTGTTTCCGTTGTACTAATTTAGAGAAGTTTACTTTCATCCCTTGTGTCTCAATTCCCCAATCATTGGCCTTACGTATATCATGTGCTTTCGTTCCATGTTCGAGTAGTGTTTTAGAAGGTATGCAACCTACGTTTAAACAAGTCCCCCCTGCGTTTGTTTTCTCTACAATTGCAACCTTTTGACCTAATTGTGCAGCGCGAATAGCGGCAACATATCCACCAGGTCCTGCACCAATCACAATCAAATCATATGAGTCCGTCATCACTATCACCCACTTCCGTAAGATCGTATCGTTGTGCATCCCAATATATTCTGTAAAAACATAGAAATGAGATATAGCATATTCTTAATGTAAACGTTTTCTCATTCCTTTAATTACATTCTATACTCATGATTCTGAATTTTCAAATAATTGTAAAATTAAATTTTTATATACTTATTTCTATCATTTCATATAAGTTTTATAAGATTTGGAAGATTATCTTGCTACTCACTCAAATAAAAAACCCTCTACCCACGTTAGATAGAGGGTTGTATTACGGTTGCAATTTCATTATTGCACCAAAGTTTTGTTGTGCGTTTGTGAATGTAATAAATGCAATGAGTTCAACAATTTCTTCTGTTGTTAAACTGTCTTTAAGTACTTTTATAATATTGTCCGGAATTTGGTCACCCATCTTAATAAAAACTTCTGTGAATCCTATGCAAATGGACGATTTTTCATCTTTAAGACTGCCGGTAGGTTGACCTTTAGCTTTACAGTACTGACAACCGTTCTTTTGCGCTAACATTCTTCTTAACTCTTCTTTTAATTCTTTGCTAAGTGCGCTGTCACTTTCTAACACATCACTTAGTTGTGTCCATAATTGCATTATTTCTTCTTGATGACCTAATAATTTTTGAAAGGGTGTATTACCATTGTTCGAAGACTCTATAATCGACATGTGTTATCTCCTTTTTAAACTAATGCGTCTTTAATCTTTTGCAGTCCTTTTATCATGATTTCACGTGGAACAGCGATGTTTATTCTGATATGTCCTTCTGCGTTATGAACGAATTGTTCTTGTCCTTCAATGATAACGCCGGCGTGTTTGATGAAATATTTAGCGATTGGTTCATCTATGTGTTTTGCTTTAATGTAATAGCTTAGATCAACCCATGCGAGGTAGGTTGCTTCTGGAATTTTAAATTCTGCATGTGGCAGTTCTTGTTCTAAAAATTGTGCTAGGTATTTAAAGTTATCGTCTAGATAATCATTCATAGCAGCTAACCAGTCTTCGCCCTTTTCATAAGCTGCCTGTGTCGCAACGATACTTAATGGATTCTCAGAACTAAAGTGATGTAACTTCCATGTCTTTAATAATCTTCTATTCGGAATAATGATGTTTGAGAACATTAAGCCTGCTATATTAAATGCCTTACTTTGCGACATTGCGGTAACAATCTTATCGTAATCTGGCACTGCTTTTGCAAAAGGTACATGTGTTTGACCGTCACGTTTAATGTCGCAGTGAATTTCATCTGATATGATCCATACGTCATTATCGACCATAATTTGTCCCAATTGCTTTAATTCCGCTTCTGACCATACACGACCTGTTGGATTATGTGGATTAGCAAAAATACATAATTTAATATTTTCTGTTTCCACTTTTTGACGAACATCTTCAAAGTCGATTTCATAGTATCCATTATGATTTATCATCGGAGAATATACCGTCTTAATATTATTTTTATCACAAACCATTTTAAAAGGACCGTAGCTCGGCGTTAAAATCAACGCTTTATCGTCGTTGTCACAAATATAGCTTACAAGTTCAATTAAACCTGCAACAATCCCATGAGAAAATACAAGGTGATCTTGTGGAAATGTATAACCAAATCGTCGTTCTGTCCATGACACAAAAGCCTCATAATAATCTGTGCCAAATATGTTGGTATAACCTAGAATCTTTTTATCGAGTCTGTCTCTTATCGCATCTAA
>NZ_KV830625.1:0-53284 GCF_001836805.1 Staphylococcus sp. HMSC062A01 | reverse complement strand
GTCTCTTATCGCATCTAACACAACTTCAGGTGTCGCGAAATCCATATCAGCTATCCACATACGAATCAGTTCATCATGTTCTTCTAAATCTGAAGTATCTGCGTCTCCAAATAAATAGCCTTTATAACCTTCTACATTCATCGCATTTGTAGAACGACGGTCTATGATCTCATCAAAATTGTACGTCACATGAATGCCTCCTAGAATCATTGTTTAATAAGTCTTATTGTAATACTTCCCATTTATGAATTCACTTTTTAAGATTTCCACTTCTAAATATAAAAAGTGGGAGAAAGACAAAGAATTCATATAAAATTCTGCCTCTCTCCCTATTCTAAAAATTTACGCAAGTCCATCAATAACGTAAGTCACACCTAAAATTGCAAATGTGATGGCTATCATCGTTGATACTAGAATCATCCCCATCATAGGGTTAAAAAGTAAAATAATTCCTAATAGTAAGCCTAAAACGTTAACAATGATAGATAGTCCCTTCAAACGGCTTTGTTTTGAAATGGTCATTAGTCCAATAACTGAACTTACAATAAACCATGCGGCAAACATAAATATGAAGAAGGTTGAACTTGCCCCAACGTTAAATATCACAAGTAGTCCAAATATAATATCAATAATTCCTATGACAACAATTAATCCTGAACCGCTACCGGAAAGCGCTCTCGCAGCACGACGGAATAATAGTTGAATCACACCATTAATAAGAATTAATAAGCCAATAAGCCAAGTAAGTGTGTAGAAATTTTTAACAGGATAACTGAAAATAATAACTGCAACAATTAATAGTAACGTTCCCATAATTAAGCTTGACCATTTTAATTTTCCATTATCTTGTACCATTCAAAATCCTCCTCTCATTAAAAAATAGCCATTATATCAAGTATATTGAAGTTGCGTTGGACTAACAACGAATACATCTTACATCGTTTTACATGAAACATATTATATTTAATTCACGACTCTTCAGTTTCTTACTTTTCCAAAAAGGGTAGACTAAACGTAGTATAAAATTAGGAGGCGTATCAATGAATACAAAAAGAGCATTAGTTGTAGTAACAAGTGTAACGAAATATCCTGATATGAATCGTCCAACTGGATTATGGTTTGGTGAGGTTGTTCATTTCGCGGATGTCTTATATAAAAATGGTTATAAAGTACATTATATTAGTCCAGAAGGTGGCTATACTGCCATTGACCCTCAAAGTTTACAAGAAGATATGATGACAGATTTAGACTGGGAATATTATCAGAATAAAGACTTTATGACACGTCTTGGTCATACAGTTACACCTGACGCAGTTAAAGCTGAAAATTATGACGTCATTTATTTCGCTGGTGGTCATGGTACAATTTGGGACTTCAAAGATAATGAAGATTTACAAAAGCTAACTCAAGAAATTTATGAAAATAACGATGTTGTTGCTTCAGTTTGCCATGGTGCAATTGGCTTATTAAATGTAAAAGATGCTGAAGGTAAACATATTATCGATGGCAAAACGGTTACTGGCTTCTCAAATAGTGAAGAACAAGCAGTGGGCTTAGCCGACGTTGTTCCTTACCTTACTGAAGATGAACTTAAAAATCGTGGTGCAAACTATGAACAAGGTGATAACTGGACTGAGTTTGCAGTCGCTGATGGTCGCATTATTACTGGTCAAAATCCACAATCTGGTAAAGCCGTAGCAGAAAAATTCTTAGAATCACAAAAGTAAATTCTTAGACTACCCGCATAGTAAAATTTACAAAGATGCCTACATGATTTGGAACAATAACGCTTTGATTCCAATATGTAGGCATCTTTATTTATCTATATTAAATTACAACATATTCACTTTTAAAAAATCAATGACACCGCTAGAGGCACTAGTGAAAGCAAAGATTAATTTATTTAAATCTTGTGCTGTTATGCGTTGATTAATAATAAATACAAGTAAATGTACTAAATCAGCTGCATCGACGCCATATATATCTGCGCCAACAAGTCGTTTCTCTTCATCTAAAACGACATACATTTCTGCATCCGTTTCATTTTTATATTCAAATACCATTTGTTTACCAAACGGAATATGTTTAACTGTGTAACGTTCACTTTGCTCAGCTTCTTGAACACTAACACCAATTTGAGAAAGACGTGGTAACGAGTACAATACTGAAGGAATCGCTGGGTATTGTATTTCATCTTGCGTCATTCCTAAAATGTGAGCCGCTATATAATTTGATTCAAATGTCGCTGTTGGCGTTAATTTAGGTATATCTTTATCTAAGACATCGCCACTTGCATAAATATTGCTCACATTTGTTCTTAAATGACCATCTACTGAAATACCTTTCTTACTATATTCGATACCTACTTGATCTAACCCAATACCTTCTACATTTGGATTTCTACCTGTCGCATCTAAGACATAATCTGTATCAATCGTTAATCCAGATGCTGTTGAAACCTTGTATGCTTCACCTATTTTTTCTACTTTTTGCGTCTCTTCATCAAAGTAGAAATGTACGCCTTCGTCTTCTAATTTTTTAATGAGTTGTGTTACGTGTGTTTGGTTAAAACCTTTAAGTGGTTTATCAGAGTGGTGAATCATAGTCACTTCTACGCCTGATTTGATCATTATTGATGCAAATTCCACACTTATTATACCTACACCTATAAATGTCATACGTTTTGGAAGTTCATCCATAGATAAGAAGTCACGACTATCATGAGTTAGTTCTTTACCTTCAATATCTAATTTATTACTGTGCTGACCTGTCGCAATGACAATGTTCTCAGTTTGTAATGCCTCATCATTCACTGTCACTGTGTGTGCATCTTTAATTACACCAGCACCCATATAAACATCGATACCTTGTTGCTCGAACATACCTTTTAACATGCCGTTCATAGGATTAATCACTTGTTTTTTATAATCCATTAAGTTTTCCCAGTTCACATGCAAGTCTTGTGATTGAATAATACCGTTATATTGTGCTGATTCTTCTAACACTTCGTAAGGTCCTTCAAGTAAGATTTTAGCGTTACAACCATAATTTGTACATGTACCTGCAATCGTATCTTTTTCGATAATGGCAACATCTTTGCCTGCATGTTTAAGTGTTAGTGCTGCATGCCATGCTGCGTGTCCGCTTCCTATAAATACAACATCGTATTGTTTCATTTAACTCATCCTTTTTTATTTATTCGTGAGTGCTTTTAAGGACTGTTCTAAATTGCTTAAGACTGCTTTCGTTTCGTTATATTGAGTTTCATCAAATTTTGGAGGTAAACATTGTGCGACTGCCTCAAAGACTGCTTCTTGTTGCTCATGCCCCTTTTGCGTTAAAGAGACGACTAATTGACGTTTATCTGCCTCTGAACGTTGTCGTTTAACCCACCCTGACTGCTCTAATCTCTTTAAAAGTGGGGTCAATGTATTACTTGATAAATCTAACTGTTTACCTACTTCATGTAAGGGTTGATTATCGTGTTCCCATAAAGCGAGTAAAACCAAATACTGAGAATACGTTAATCCAAATGGTTTCAATTGTTGTTCATAAAATTTCGCGAATAAACGACTCACATTATAAGCAGAAAAACAAAGTTGATTTGCGAGTTTCATATCTTCGTTATTCATGGCATCACCTCTTTTCAATCGTGTACGATTAATTAAAGCTTAAACAATCGCGCACGATTAATCAAACAATCTGTTTAAACAGACATAAAATAACCTCCATACCTTTAAATAGTAGGAGGCTATGGGGTAATACATATTTATCTTAACTTTAAGCTATAATAAAGCATATTTTAAATTTATTATTTATCTAAGAAACCGTTTGGGTACACCATTACTTTCAAGGCATCACCTTTACTTGTACGTGTTAATTCCATGGCTTCTTTCGTATCATTTAATTCGAATTGATGTGTGAATAATGAATCAATATCAGCATCTGTTGTACTTAAAATTTGAATGCCTTGTGGGTACGTATTCGCGTATCTGAAGACACCCACAATATTAATTTCATGGTTCGCAATAAATGGCACATTGATTTCGTTCATATCTTCTTGAGGTAAACCAACAATAGCTAAAGTACCGCCATCTTTTAATGAATTTAATGCGCTTCTTAAGGCGATCGGGTTACCTGCTGTTTCGATTGCATAGTTAACACCTTGACCGTCTGTTAATTCTTTAATGCGTTCAACGACGTCTTCATTTTTAATATTTATTGCTGTTGTTGCCCCTAAACGTTTAGCCGCTTCTAAACGATTATCTTCTAAGTCTGAAACGATAATGTTTGTTGCGCCATAAGCTTTAGCAGCTACAACTGCCATTAAACCAACTGGACCCATACCCATAATCACAACAGTTGATCCTGGTTTAATATCCGCACGCTTACATGCTTGTAAACCTACTGAGAATGGTTCAACAAGGGTTGCTTGTTCATAAGTCACTGAGTCTGGTAAATGATAAAGGAAGTCTGCCGGATGGCTTACGTATTCACAGAACGCACCATCGTATGGTGGTGTCGCCATAAATTCCATATGTGGACATAAATTATATTGTCCAGATTTACAATATTCACATTCACGGCAAGGTTCACCTGGTTCGATAGCAACACGATCTCCTACTTTAAAGTCTGTTACTTCATCCCCAACTTGTGCTACCATACCAGCACATTCATGTCCTAATACGATTGGTTTTTCGACTACGAATTCACCAACACGACCATGTGCATAATAGTGAACGTCAGAACCACAAACACCTACTGCCATCATCTTGATTAAGACATCTTTAGGTCCTACTTTTGGCATATCTCTTTCGACAATTTCAATATCATAAGGTTCATGCATTAATGCAACGTTCATTTTCTCCGGAATAGTTTCACTCATAAATAACATCCTCCTAAGTTTATGTATCTTTTATTATTCTTTCACTGAAAAAGATATATGTAAACGATTTCATAAAAATTTATATAGTACTTTTAAACAAAAATAATGAATTCACAAGAATTTTTCGATAAAAAATACGCTTCCCTAAAAAGAGAAGCGCACATCATCTACTACATATTACCTATTGATAAATATTTCGTTTCTAAGTATGGTTCGATGCCTTCTGTACCACCTTCACGACCATAACCACTTTCTTTCATACCGCCAAATGGTGCATGAGCTGCTGATGGACCGCCATCATTCCAACCAATGACACCATAATCAAGTGAGTTATATAGATGGAAGCCAGTACGATAATCATTTGTGAAGAAGTAAGCAGCTAAACCAAATTGTGTATCATTCGCCATTTGAATGGCATCTTCTAGATCTGAGTATGTTGCAATCGGTACGATAGGTCCAAATGTTTCTTCTTGCATTGCAAGCATATCTTGATTCGCATTTGAAACGACGACAGGTTTTAAGAAATTGCCGCCCATTTCTTGTGCTTCGTCTAATGAGCGTGATAATTTAGCGCCCTTAGATTCTGCATCTTTCAATTGATTAACCACTTTCTTCACGCCATCTTCGTTAATCAATGGTCCAATAGTCACGTCTTCATCCATACCATTTCCGACTTTTAATTCATGGACTTTTTGCGTTAATTGTTGAACAAATTCTGCTTCAACCGCTTCGTGAACGTAAACTCGGTTCGCACAAATACAAGTTTGTCCTGCATTACGGAATTTTGAGGCAATTGTTTGATCTACGGCATATTCAATATCCGCATCTTCGTGAACGATTAATGGCGCTAGCCCACCTAGTTCCATTGTGACATTTTCAACTGATTCAGCAGCTTGTGCGATAAGTTTCTTGCCGACATTTGTTGAACCAGTAAATGTAACTTTCTGCATTACAGGATGTTTTGTGAATAATTCACCTGCATCTTTACCAGGCATAATGACATATTGAACGGCATCTTCTGGGATTCCCGCTTCATGCGCCAATTCAATGAGACGAATAGTAGTTAATGGTGTTTGCGTCGCAGGTTTACATACAATCGTACAACCTGCAGCTAATGCTGGCGCAATCTTACGCGTAATCATTGCGGCTGGGAAGTTCCATGGTGTTATTGCTCCTACTACGCCTACTGGGAATTTTTTCACAATAATATTTTTATTAGGTGTATTTGCTGGAATTGTACGACCGTAAATACGTTTAGCTTCTTCGGCATACCAAGAAACATATGAATTCGCATAATCCACTTCACCTTGTGCTTCTTTTATAGGTTTACCACCCTCTTTAGTAATCAGTTCTGCCAATTCATCTTTATGTTCATTAATTAAAGAGAACCATTTATACAACTTATCTGCACGTTCATGTGCATCTACTTCTCTCCAAGATTTGAACGCTTTATGCGCTTTCTCAATTTGTTGTTTGGTTGTTGATTCACTTGTATATTCTAATGTTTCAATTACTTCGTTCGTCGCTGGATTTAAGACTTCTAATGATGCCATATTCATCCACCCCTTTTAGAATTATTGATATAAGTATATACCCCTAGAAATAGATTATCTATCAAACCGTTTTCTATCATTACTAGTTTCACTTTCCTGTACCTACTTTACTTGATAAAATATGTAGACTACATATAACAATTAATGTAAGGAGTTTTTTATGAATAAAAAGATATTTGTCAAAGGATTCATACGAACTTGCACTGAATGATTGGTTAGGATCGGCACAATTTGACCGTCCAGATGATGAGGACTATTGGGCGAAACAATAGGCTGAAGCGTACGTGCGATTTGCCACTTTTGAAAAGAAAAACTATCTAAAAGAGATGGGCGTTCGCTTAACACCTATCTTAGTTTGGGCTGAACGTGGTGGCGCATCAGCTTCTGGTCATGGCAACTCTGTACCACGTGTCCATATTACTTGGAGTACAGGTCCAGGATTAGTGGAACCCTTTAGTCGTTTCGTACTTGAAAAAGAACAAGAAGGTCAATTTAAATTTTTGCCACGTCGCCAAGTGACTGACATTGGCATTGAACATAATCAAATCACTCACATTTCTGGCAACATTTTAGAGCCAAGTGACGTTGAACGCGGAGAGAAATCATCTCGTACCGTAATAGATACGTTCCAAAATGATGTCGATGAGTTGTTAATTACATCAGGCGGCATTGGTGCCAACATGCCACTTATTCGAAAATATTGGCCTAAACGTTTAGGTAATCCTCCACAGACAATGATACAAGGCGTACCTGTTTCAACTGACGGTCGTTTAATTCAAGTTACAGAAGATGCCGGTGCCAACATCGTGAATAAAGATCGCATGTGCCACTATACTGAAGGCATTCAAAACCATAGTCCCATTTGGTCTAATCATGGTATTCGTATCATTCCTGGGTCATCATCAATGTGGTTCGATGCGACCGGTAAACGTATGGCTGCACCAGATTACCCTGGATTTGATACTTTGCATACGCTAGAAACAATCATGAAGACAGGTTACGATTATTCATGGTTTATATCAACGGAAGATATTATAAAGAAAGAATTTGTACTTTCTGGCTCTGAGCAGAATCCAGATTTAACTGATAAAGATATCAAATTATTACTTCAAGAGCGTTTAGGTAGTAAAGCAACGTCTCCAGTAGAAGTCTTTATGGATAAGGGACCTTACTTCATACTTGCCGATGATTTAGGTACGCTAGTTCGAAAGATGAATGACTTAGCAGATAATGACTTACTTGACTATGAAACAATCAAACATGAAATTAAAGCTCGCGACTTACAAATTGATAATCCATTCACTAAAAATCCACAAGTCGCATTTATCAATAATGCATATCAATTCTTAGGTGATAAACTCGTTCGTACTGCTAAACCTCATAAAATATTAAGTGGAAAAAACGGACGTTTAATTGCCATAAAATTAAATATCATTAGTCGTAAAACGCTCAGCGGTATTCAAACGAATCTCGATGACCAAGCACTTAATCCAAGCATGCAACCGATTCAAGGACTATACGCTGCTGGGGAAGCATCTAGTTTTGGTGGTGGCGGTGTTCACGGATATCGTTCATTAGAAGGTACTTTCCTAGGGGTTTGTATCTTTAGTGGTATTCGTGCAACTGAAGGTATCCACCATCATATACAGTAAATTTCATAAATATACACTTCTAAAATAAAGTATTTTCAAAATGTATATCCCACCACTTTTTATGCATTTTGTTGTAAAATTATATTAAATATTATTTTTTAATTAATAGTTATCAATTTTACAATTTTTTGCAAAAGAAGGTGATGGTATGCCTCGCGATAGCTTGAAATCTTTGAAAAATAAAACTGTAACCGTAATAGGTCGAATTGAACATATTACTATAACACCTAAAGTAAAAATTCCAAACAAGCCTATTTTCTCAAAAATTTTATTATTAGATGTTAATATTGGCGGTCAGTATTTCGATCACGTTTGGGTTTATGCATCAAAGAGATACTTTCATAACCAAGAACCCTTTTTACAACAAGTTGTAAAGTTTAAGTCTAAAGTAACGCCTTATGTTAAACATGGCCAACGTGGCTACGTCGAAGATTATGGTATTGATTATGTCAAAAGCCTAAACATACTGCCTAATACATCAATGGAAGAATATGACGAAAGATATTATGATGATGATCTTACTGTAGACTTTTTCTTAACGAATTAAAAGCACATTGCAAAGCTTGATTAACTATCAAGTGCAATGTGCTTTTGTTATTTTATTTTACTTTTAAACCACGATAACGGTTCAATATTCCGATAAATTCTTGCTTACGAGGAAGCGCTAAATTACCAGGATGTCCATCAAAGTTAGATATCGCTTCGATGCCTTCTTCGTCAATTAAGTCGTACATTTGATTCGTTGCATCAATAAGACTCTTATGATTATCTATAAGGTGATGTCTAAAGTAATTCATCATAACGGTCAACGCATTGGTTTGACTGTCATCCACTAATTGTTCTAAACCAGATATATCTATTGCATCTTTGCCGTACATCACTGTGTGTAGCCCTTTGGCTTTCATTCGATCATCTTTCCCTTTTTTAGAGAATGAAGCATCTAAAGGGACACGAGATGGAATCGCACCAAATTGCGTATTTGCCTGTAGGTCACGTTGGTATCCATCTGATTGAGCAATCTCTTTCGCCTCAGTAGTTACATCTTTCAAATGATACTCATCCATCATCAAGACTTGATCGGCCACGTCAAAATAATCACCAGACCCACCAACAATTAGAATAGTTGAAACTTGATGCGCTTCAAAAAGTGGTCTCACTTTATTAGAAAATGGTGTTATTGGTTCTTTATCAGGCGCAATTAACTTCTGCATACGTCCATCACGAATCATAAAGTTCGTCGCCGATGTATCTTCATCAATAAGTAGCGTTGACGTTTGTGTTTCTAATGCTTCCATGACATTAGCTGCTTGTGACGTGCTCCCACTCGCATTGTCAGTCGAAAAGTGCGTTGTATCTTTCTTGCCAGGTAAGTTATCTATAAATGGACTGATGTTAACATTTTGAATTCCACGTCCATCTTCAGCTCGTATCTTCATAGCGTCATGACGCGTAATAACAAACTCACGGCCATCATTTGGAATATGGTCATAGACACTACGTTCAAGCGCTTCTAATAGGGTCGATTTACCGTGATAACCACCGCCAACAATCAACGTTATGCCTTCAGGAATAGACATCCCTGTGACTGCCCGACCACTTGGTAAGTTGAATGTTGTTTCGAAAGCTTGCGGGCTCGTAAATTGAATAGCACCTTTCATTGGCTCATCGGATACACCGCTTTTTCGTGGTAAAATGGCGTTATTTTCGACAAAAGCGACTAAGTGTTGTTGTTCAAGTTGATTCCTAATATACGTTTGGTCTAATTTTAATGTTACTTGATGTTGAAGTGCTTGTTGATCAATATTTTGATACATGATAGCTTGATTTACTATCTTTGGTAAGCCATTTATAAGTGTATGGGCCGCAACTTTTCCAAGAATCTTACGTCCTGTTGCTGGCATACCAACTTCAATGCGCACTTCAATTTCTTTATCATTAATTACGACTGATGTACGTTCTAACATTTCTTGACCACAATGATCGATGAAAATTTTACCGTTTTTAACTGAACCTTTAACAGTACGATTAAATGCCGAAGTTTGATGGCCAAATGCTCTAGTTAAGAAATCTGATACTGCAATACGTTTGTCTTTCTCATCTAATAATTCACTTGGAATTTTGGCGACATCACGTTGAATGATAAGACGCATTTTTGAAGGTGGCGCATAAGGATCCACCTGTACATGATCGATTGCTAAGTGAAATTGATCAAAGGCATATATACCTTTCATTCGTTTATACGCTCCATATTTTTGTCCATCTAACGATTTTAATGTCTTTTCGAGATCTATTGAGCGCTTCATCATTATTCCTCCGTTCAGTAAGTGTCTATTCACAGTTTACCCAACCTAACCGGCACGCATAACTTCATTCAAGAAATTCTTGATTTGAATATAAAAAATGCATCTCAAGCATTGGATTTTCAACCTTCAGCTGAGATGCATATCATCGAATTATTAAAACCTCTCAAAAAATTCTTTTCACTAATAATGAAAAAGTACAAAGACTCATCTTGCACTTTTCCAAATATAATTATAATGCAGTATAACCACCATCAATTGTAAATACGCTACCTTGTGCGAATGATGAAGCGTCAGATGCAAGGTATACAACAATGCCACCTAATTCTTCTGGTTCACCTGGACGACCCATTGGTGTCGCCCCCATCCAATAATCGATCATTTCGCCTCCAGTATTAAACATTGGTTCAGTTAGTGCCGTTTTCATGTATCCTGGCGCAATTGTGTTTACTTTGATGCCATATTTTGACCATTCCATTGCTAAACTTTTCGTTAACATGATAACGCCTGCTTTAGATGCATTGTAAGATGCTTGTTCTTGTGGTTTATTGGCAATTAATCCTGACATTGATGATGTATTAATGATTGAACCATAGCCTTGTTTTATCATTTGACGTCCTACTGCTTGTGCTACTAAGAAGACACCATTTAAGTTTAAGTTAATTACTTTTAACCAGTTTTCGTAAGATACGTCTTCTGCTTTTTCATTAATTGTCATACCAGCATTATTTACTAAGATATCAACTTTACCGTACTCATTCACGACGTCGTCTACCATTTTGCTAACATCTTCTGGATTTGTAACATCTACTTTTAATGCTGTCGTTTTAACGCCTTCATTATCTGTAATTGCTTTTGCTGTTTCTTGAGCTAAATCTAATTTAATGTCTGCAATAACAATATCTGCACCTGCTTGTGCTAATGCTTCTGCCATAGCTTTACCTAGTCCCATGGCACCGCCTGTTACGATTGCTACTTTACCGTTTACTTTAAATTGATCAATAATGTTTGTCATTTTTATCATCCTTTTTAATTTGATTGTGTATTAACTGTTGTTTTTACTTGTCTTCCAGCCTGTTGTACTTTCATAAAGAATGTAAGAACAAAGCCTAATACATATATCACTGCATATGCCCAAATCGTTACTTCAGCTGAAGCGAATATAAGCATGACACTTGCAAGTCCATAACCTAGGAAATTACTTAAACCAGCTGCTAAGTTATGTACGGACACAGCCGCCCCTTTATGTTCAGGTACCAACGTTGGGAAGATGGCTGACATTGGAACGAATGCAGCAACAGCGAAGCCGAACATCAGTGCAATTAAAGTTGTCACGAATATATTAGGTCCACTCCATGCAGGGAAATAATAGAACGCTAACGTAGAAACGGCCATACCAATACAGCCAAACCAGCGTACTTGGCGTACCCAACCAATTTTATCTCCCATAATACCCCAGAATAAATTAGTGAAGATTGTAATAATGTACATTAATCCCCAAACACGTAACCATTCTGACGTAGTGAAGCCGAAATCTGCTGTATAAACGTGTGGTAAGAATACAACCAATCCGAATAATGACAGTTGGTTAATGATTCTTACGACAAAGGCAACTGCAACGTTCTTATTCTTAAGAATTGTGATACCTCGGCCAAATTCTCTTAACATTTCTTTCTTAGTCATGCGTTGTGCTTCGACATCTTCGCCTTTTTTATCTTTAACTAAGAACATCGCGATTAATCCACCAATTAAGATGAAGATTAATGATGACCATAAAGTACCCATTTCACCAATGATTGGAATTGAAAAGCTTGGTAAATATGAACCTAGTACTCCAATACCGATTGAATACATTGCCCAGAACCAACCCATTGCTGAAGCTAGTTTGTAACTTGGTGAAGAATATGTAATCCATACGACAAAGCTATAAATAAACATTGGATATGCTAAACCACGAATACCATACATAATCATCATCATGGCATAGTTTTGTTGTTCTAGACCAAAGACTAAAAATCCAACATGGAAGATCATCCAAATAATAAACGCGAATGTCATCACACGTCGTGGACTGAAAATCTCAGCCATCACACCTGATAACCATGAAGCGATAGCTACGACTAAACCGTAAACGGTTAAGACATTGCCGGCTTCAGAATTATCAAAGCCAAGACTCATAATATATTTAGATAAAAATGCTTGCTCCATACCGTCTCCGGTCATAAAGATCGCTACGGCAATGTATCCCCATATTAATACCATAGGCAATCCTAGAAATTGACGTTCTCGTTTGTCTATCTCGTTCGCCATTTTAATCCCACTTTCTACCTTTGTTTTATTCATTATTTTTGTTCTGAATTAAATTGTTCATGTGCAAGACGTTCAAGTGGAATGCCTTGTTTAAAGCGTTCTGTATATTGCTCAAAGCTTGCAACTTCATCTTTAGTTGATTCGATTGTCATTGATTCTGTTCCTTTAAACGCAAAGTCATTCAAATATGTTGCTAAATTTGATGTCTCTGTTTCAATCATGTATCTCGCCAATACTGAGATACCCCAAGCGCCACCTTCACTTGCAGTTTGCATAACACGAATAGGACTGTCTAAGGCAGCTGCTAAGAATGATTGCGCAACTTTTTCAGTTTTAAAGATGCCACCATGACCAAACATTGAATCAATATGAATATTTTCTCTTTCTTTTAATAAATCAATACCAATCTTCAACGTACTGAAAGCACTGTAAATATGTGTTTTCATTAAGTTAGCTAAGTTAAAGTTACTGTCTACTGATCGTACAAGCATTGGATAACCATGTTGTACATCTGTGATAAATTCACCAGAAATATAACCATATGACAATAACTTACCTAAATCTTCGTCACCTTTTAAGGCACGTTCAAATAATTTGGTGAACAATTCACCTTTATCGTATTTAACTCCCATTGTTTCAAATACTTCTCCAAACAAATCGACCCAAGCGTTTATATCTGATGTACAGTTATTCGCATGAATCATTGCTACTTCATAACCATCTGGTGTTGTAACAATATCTACCTCTGGATAAACATCTTTGATTGGCTTTTCAAGGACAATCATCGAGAAGATACTTGTACCTGCTGAAATATTACCAGTTCTTGGTGCAACACTATTTGTAGCTACCATACCTGTAGCTGCATCCGCTTCAGGTGCACATAATGGACATCCGGCTTGTAGTTCACCGTTTGGATCAACTAATTTCGCACCCGTTTCAGTAAGACGTCCGGCATACTCCCCTGCTACAACTACTTTAGGTAAGATATCTCTAACATCTTGTGTGTAACCCTTTTCAGAAAACTTCTTATTAAAGCGTTCAATAATATCGTCACGATAGTCTTGTGTCTCACTATCAATTGGGAACATACCAGACGCATCTCCAATACCTAATACTTTCTCATCGGTTAGATACCAGTGTATGTATCCCGCAAGTGTCGTCATATAGCTTACTTTCTCAACATGCGCTTCTTGATCTAATGCAGATTGATAAAGTTGTGCAATACTCCAACGTTCAGGAATATTCACTTGAAAGCCCTCTCGTAAGATTTCAGCTGCTTTATTAGCATTGTTATTACGCCACGTTCTAAATGGAACGAGTAAATCGTCATTGTCATCAAACGGTAAATAGCCATGCATCATACCACTAATACCTAAAGAAGCAAGTTGTTTCACGGTTGCATCGTATTTCTCTTTTAACTCTTGAGTCATTGCGCCATATGCTTTTTGAATGCCTACCCATGCATCGTTCATCGAATACGTCCAATAACCATTACGGTAACTGTTCTCCCATTCGAATGAACCTGTTGCGAGGGTTTGACATTGGTCATCAATCGCAATTGCTTTAATACGCGTTGAACCGAACTCAATACCCACTGTTAAATGACCATCTTCAATAAATTGTTTGATTTGTGTATTATCCATCGTTTCACCTTACTTTTTATTATGAAAACGTTATCACAGACTTATCCTAGCATATGTATTTTTGATGAAACAAGAGAAAAGTAAGCGTTTTCCAAATTTGTAAGTAAAAAGACACCTTTATCTTCTATTTACAACAATGAAGATAAAGGTGTTTGCTTAAATGTATTATTCAATTATGTTTATTTTAAAATGTGATAGTCTCTCATACAGTCAACAGATGCTAGAATGGCTTCTTCTTGAGTGTAACTTGGCGTCCAACCTAAAACATTTCGTGCTTGCTGATTACTAACATTTCTATTCATTTCAAGTAATAACTTACCTTCTTGTGCTTCACTATTAAATCTAGCGCCTAGCTTAATTGCGAAATCTGGAATGGTCTTAGTTGAAACTTTACTTGCTAATTCAGGGCGTTCTTTTTTAATTAATTGTGCGATTTCAGGCATAGAGATTTGTCCATCTGCAGTGGCGATAAAACGTTTACCATTTGCTTCTGGCGTCTTCATTGCCAAAACATGTAATTGTGCAACGTCTCTGACATCTACGATATTCATTGGAATATTAGGGATACGTTTCATTTTGCCACTAGCAATATTTTCTACAAATTGAAAACTTAATGACATATGTTGATTTAATGATGGTCCAAGTATAGCAACAGGATTGATTGTCACAAACTCAATGTGATTTTCAGTAGCATTCACAAAGTCCCACGCTGCTCGCTCAGCAATTAATTTAGACTTCTCATAAACAGAAAGTCCTTTTTCATTTGGATTAGTCCAATGTTCTTCTGCTGTCACACTAGATTTATCTTTATTACTAAATCCTACTGCGCCAAAGTTTGCAGTCATTATTACACGCTTCACATTCGTTTTCTCGGCAGCTCTCAAGATACGCTGAATACCTTCAACGGCTTGTTTATTGATCGATTGTTCATCAGTTACGCTGACACTACCCATCACTACAGGCGATGCTACACTCATCACATAGGTGCAATCTTCCATAGCATCTTCCCAGTTATCATCTTTAGATAAATCCGCTTCAACAAATGCTAAATTTTGCGTATCAATATTTTGTGCCTTTAATGTTTCTAAAATAGTATCTTTCTTAGATAACGAACGAATTGTTGCACGTACACCATAATCTTGCTTTAATAATTCCGCGACAATACGTAAACCTTAAAAACCTGTCCCTCCAGTTACTAAAACTTGTTCCTTCATGAAACTTCCTCCCCTATCTTTCTCTTGGTAGGTACAGATTATAGCAGTTTTATCATATTAGTTTGATGAATTACACTTGCTTTCGACAAAGTTCATTCTTAAGTTGTAGACGCTCAACTTTATAACTGTATTTACTACTCTTTTGATACGCCTTGGTCGGATAATGCAATCTTAATGTGCTCTAAATGATGACGCTCATGCCATGATAATTTCGCAAGTAATTCTGAAACCGGTACATTGCTACCATCTGATAACTTGATAGAACGATTTAATTCACCTTCAGTAACATGATTTCCCATCTCTACAATGCGTTGGTTGAGTCCCTCTAAAATAGTAATTGAAACTTGCATAGGTAATTTAGAGTCTGGCAACTCTGCCCAACATTCTTGATTAAACATGAACGCCGTTACGTCATCTTCAGTCAGTGCCATTTTCAATCTTTCATACAAATTAATCTGAGAATCTGCAATATGATGTACTAATTGTCTAACCGTCCAACTTCCTTCTCGATAACGACGTTCTAACTGCTCATCACTCAATTGATGAACCGTTTCCTTCAACTGATCACTATATGCTTCAATTTCACTCATCCATTGTTTCACATCAATTAATGTTGAATTTGTTGGCGCTTCAAATTCTCCTATCGGAAATCTTACATCCATTATAAATCCCCCTTAGCTATCTTTATCTATACCTTCTATATACCCTTATTAAGGATAAATAAAAAAGAAGCGAGCACAGAAATTAATCATTACATTAATTTCTATCCCACTTCCTCTGGAAATTTAAGATATATATAATTTTCTCAAAATATTAAGCTAATAATAAAGGGCTTGAGAAAATAACTAAAAATACAATATTTAAAATTAACATTGTAATATTTATGGCTTTATTGCCTTTCAAGATGCCTAAGACATTTGCAATAATAGCTAATAACATCACAAACAATCCTGGAAGAAACCAGAACATGCTCGTAAACATGATAGAAACTACTAATAAAAATGATAATAAGCATAAAATACCTGAAACTAAATTAATACTATTTAAGTTCATAAGTTGCTCCTTTCAAATGGTGTTACACAGTATTATATACTAAAACTATTTTGAATTGAGCAAAATCTTTATAACAAAATCGACACATCTTTGTTATGTGTTGTTTTATAGATTTTTATAATCTTTTAAATAATTGATAAATCCAAGCATTTAAAGGGCGGGTTCCTATTTATTTAGAAACCCTCCTTTACATTGTTATGACAGCGTTTGTTAGACGTAATTCCTACTAACTTCAGACAAGCGTTAGTCTTACCTATCAAGCCTTTAAACAAATTTCCAAGTGCTTCTTGAGAAATTTTTAATAACCAATTATAAGCGCAATCGACATCGCCACAGCACAAATAATTACCCATAATAGTATCAACTTCCACACAAATTTAATCCATTGAGTATAAGTAATTCGTCCAACAGCTAATGCTCCCATTAAGATTGCTGAAGTTGGGAATAAAATGTTACTGATTGAATCACCATATTGGAAAGCGAGTACCGTTAACTGACGATTAATATGCAGTAAATCTGATATTGGTACCATTAATGGCATTGTTGTTAATGCTTGACCCGATCCAGATGGTATAAAGAAATTAAGTAAGAACTGTAATATAAACATAGCAATAATAACAAATGAAGCTGGTATATCTGATAGCAATGTTGTCATGCCATGAACAATCGTATCGATGATTTTACCATTTTCCAAAATAACAACGATTCCTTTAGCGAATCCAACAATCATTGCGCCAAATAAAATGTTCTGCATTCCTTCAATTAATGCGTCAAATGTACCATTTAATCCAAGTCCGCTTACTAAACCTGCAACAATACCAGCAAGTAAGAAATTGGCGCTCATCTCATTAAACGTCCAATCGAATACAAATATGCCAAATACGTTAAATAGAATTGTAGCAACTATAATAAGTAAGCTAGCTGCTTGTCTCTTACTAAAGTGTTGATAAGTGATTTCTTGAATAATATGACCTTCTTCTTTTTCTAGCTCATACACAATACTTTTTGACTTATCTTTCTTCACTTTACGTGCATATAACATAACTGTAGAAATGGCTGCAGTTAAGATAAATAAATAGATAATTGTACGTAAACCCCAGCCTGAGAACATTGGTAGTTCAGCAACGGTTTGTGCCACACCAACTGTAAAGGGATTTAACATACCTCCACTGAAACCACTGGCAGCACCTAAAATAACCATTGCAGCACCTGTTAAGGCGTCGTAACCTAATGTTCGAGCGATTATAATGCCAATTGGAACAAAGATAATTGTTTCTTCTGCTAATCCAATTGTAAATCCTAATATAGAGAATATCGTCATCGTCAATGGAATCATTAGGAAATTGGCCTTCCCTAACATTCTCATTGCTTTGTTTACACCATTTTCGAAAGCACCCGTCTTATGAATAATGCCAAAGGCACCACCTACTAGGAATATATAGAATACGATTTCTCCGCCACTGATTAGTCCTTCAGGAATTGACCTGAATATTTCGAGGAAATTGACATTTGCCGATTCCACAGTATGGTATGTTCCTGAAACGACAAGTGTTTGATCACCTTTCTTTTCACGCGCATATTCACCAGCTGGAATAATGTAAGTTAATAACCAAGCTAGAAAAATAACAAACATTAATAAAGCATATGTATGAGGCGTCTTAAACTTAAATTTCTTATGCTTCTTTTCTTCCATAACTCATCAACACCTTAAATAGAATAGAATGTATATCATCAGATGATTATATACATCATACCCTATTTATCATATGATATACATTTACAATTTAAATTACATTTGTTATTTTTATCATTTCAGCGATGTGCTAAACCTATAAATACTTACAATTAATGCTTTCACATTCTCAACTCAATAGAATTAGAATATTTATACGTTCAAGATACTATGAATCTCTATTTTCACAAACATATATACTCGTTTAAATGTAATTAGCATATTGTACTTACAAATCAACTCTAAAACGTAAAAAAATGAGATAGACGGATCATAGACGAAACATCCGTTACCTCACTTAAGTTATTCTCACTAAACTAATCAATTATCTTTAAAAAGTATACTTCCAATTAATAGTGACGAAATATGTATATTCAACTATGTATATATCTAAGCCTTATATTACAAGGAGGTTAGACTGCACGGTGTATAAAAGTTAGCAATTAACTGTTTGAATGGTCGATTTATACATTAACATTTTGGGATGGTGAGCAATCTAACTTCTCTTGAATATACTTTACAATAGTATCAAAAAATTCAAACCCTATGTTTGTCTATTCTCAAAAGATACGTATGAATGCCTAACTGTTATTCCCATTGCGAATTATGATTTTCACCTTTTAAAAAATGAGTAATGTAAGAAATAGTCCTAGCAACGTGAAAAAGAGTACTGGAATCGTAATGACTATTCCTGTTTTAAAGTAAACGCCCCATGATATTTTGACATCTTTTTGAGCTAAAACGTGAAGCCATAATAAAGTGGCTAATGAACCTATAGGTGTAATCTTCGGACCTAAGTCAGACCCTATTACATTCGCATAAATCATACCTTCTCTAAGGATACCTGTCACTTGTGATTGATGTATTGCTATCGCATCAATTAAAACGGTCGGTAAGTTATTCATGATAGATGATAAAATTGCAGAGATAAAACCTACGCCCATAATGCTAGTAAATAAACCATGCGCAGATATAGATGCAAATATATGACCTAAGATGGTTGTAATGACAACATTTTTAAGTCCAAATACGACTAAATACATACCTAATGAAAAAATCACGATATTCCATGGCGCACCTTTGATTACTTTTCCAGTAGAAACAACATCTGATTGGCGTGCCAAGAGTAGTAAGATAATAGCGACAATTCCGGCAATCAGAGACACTGGTACGTGTATAAACTCACTGACAAGATAACCTATTAATAATATTACTAAAACAAGCCAAGATATGCGAAATAGTTTCTGATCTTTAATCGCGGCACCAGGACTTTAAACCTTTCGAATATCAATGGTCTTTGGAATCGTTGTTCGAAAATAAATCCATAATACAATGATACTTGCTAGAAGTGAGAATATATTTGGTATTAGCATATGACTCAAATATTCTACAAATCCAATGTAGAAGTAATCCGCAGAAACAATATTCACTAAGTTACTCACCGTAAAAGGTAACGACGTTGCATCAGCGATAAAGCCACTTGCGATAATGAAAGGAAAGATCACTTTCTTACTAAATCCAAGATGACGTACCATCGCTAAAACGATTGGCGTTAAGATAAGTGCAGCACCATCATTCGCAAAAAATGCTGCCACTATCGCACCGAGGAGCATAATGTAAACAAACATTCTGAAACCGTCCCCTTTAGATGCTCGAACCATATGTAATGCAGCCCATTCAAAGAAACCAATTTCATCCAGAATAAGTGAAATCAAGATGACAGCGACAAATGTTAAAGTTGCGTTCCAAACAATATCTGTTACTTCCACGATGTCAGACCAACCAACAACTCCTGTAATAAGTGCTAAAACTGCGCCTACAACAGCAGTAATTCCTATATCTAGTCCTTTAGGTTGCCAAATAACAAAAATCAAAGTAATAACAAAAACGAGAATGGCTAAAAAAGTCATCATAAACGTTCACCTACAAAATGTCGTTGATGGCGATGTGAATAATGAGTTATAGATGATATATATTTATCTTTCATATCAGTCAAATCCTCCTATGTCATCAATAAGCATATCATGAGCAATGACATGAAATCTATGTGGCAAAGTTATAAGGCGAATGATTAAATAAAAATAGAACCTCATACATATAAAATGTTTGAGATCCTATTTTCGCGAGACTCAATGTCCCTTTTTCTTTTGCTTATTTTTTTGAACTTTAAGCTGTCGTTTGCATGCTTTTGTCTGTTCTTTCTTTAATTTCTTACTCTTTTTACTTTGCACTTTTTTCATTTCTTGCTCTTTTTTGATTGCTTTTTGAGCATAAGTAGAAGTTTTAGGTTGTTTCTGTTCTTTAGCAACTTGCCTTTGTAAACGTTTAGGATTTACTTTTTTTGGTTTCTTTTTTTCAATGGAAACTTTCGTTTGATTTATCAATTCATCTAAATGACCATAAATAAAATTAAAAATTTCAGCACTATTTGGCTCAGTTCCAAAGGTAAATTTCACCAACTTAACCCTATCTTCTTCCCTATATTCAACCAATCCTATGAAAAACTGACCATCATGAAATATTGATAATTCCAATGATTGTCCCTCCTCTATATATAACTTGAAATGAGGGACGACCTGAGGAGGAAGGTTACTGACAAATGATTACATTTGCATTGGGACTACCAACCCAATTGTGTTTTTACATTTCTCTATAAGCATAACTGATGTACACTAAGAAACCAATATGAAGCAATTAAAAATTTAATCATTTCGATGTGTATAAACCTCTAATGTATGAATTGAAATTTTTTATCTTATCTACTTTTGTTAATTGCATAAAATTATGAAATAATTGTGTAGATGATTTAATTTTTATAAGGAGTTTAGTTATGAATATTTATCAGACCTATGCATTATTGGTAATCGGTATTATCATATTAGGCTTGATTGTAAATGTTGTTGTGACAATAATAGACAAGAGGAAATTGATCAACCACATACATACACTTTGGCGTAATAAGAAGCCTATTGAGAACTTCATACGCCCAAATTCCCACTTCGATTATCAATTCAAACTCAAACGTGAACAACATAACAACCTCATCGATGATAAAACGTGGTCAGATTTAAATATGGAAGAAATCTTCCATCGTAGTAACTTTAACTTCACGGCTATTGGGGAAATGCGTTGGTTTGCCACATTACGCAATATGTTTAAGGTTAATAACAAACAACTATTAGACCAATTTAATAATGATGAAACATTTAGGGTCAATGTATCTTATCATCTCGCTTCTATTGGTAAAGTGGTGTACCCTATCTTCCCTGATCAACTTAAAGCAATAAAGCGAAATAATTTATTTATGATTTGTCCATTTCTACCATTTATTGGACTCATTATTTGTTTCATTTCTCCATCAACTGGAGTACTTATAACTTTATTTTCGATTCTACTAAATATTGTATTATCCGGTACCCTGAAACGTACTTATGATCAAGATTTAAAGTCATTATTCTATACAGCGAAAGTCCTTAAGGAAGGTTATCATCTCGACCAAATTAAAGGCACACCAGAAATTAATACGAACTTTAGTCACTTTAAAGGGGCACGTTTATTTAGTGGTCTACGAGGTAAAGTGGGCGATCAAGATATCGGCGGCGCATTTATCATGTTACTCAAGATGGCATTCATGGTAGATTATTTCCTTTTTCATATCATCCAGCATACGTATTATCGATATCAAGACGAGGTAATGGCCTGCTATGACTATGTAAGCACCTTAGATAATCACTATTCATTAGCCATGTTTCGACGCACATTAGACACTTATTGTGAGCCGACTGCCTTTTCAAATGAGCAAACATTAACATTCACTAATTTGATTCATCCTTTACTGGAAAATGCAGTCCCAAACGACCTCGACATTAACCACAATATTCTACTAACGGGGTCGAATGCATCAGGAAAATCAACATTTATGAAAGCTGTAGCAATTAACCTTATTCTTGCACAAACGATAGAAACTGCGACGGCGGATGCGTTTAGCTATCGTCCCGGCTTAGTTTATACGTCAATGGCTAATGCCGATGATGTTCTGTCGGGCGATAGTTACTTCATGGCTGAGTTGAAATCTATTCGTCGTCTTTTCGATATAGAGACGCATATGCCAGTGTACTGTTTCATCGATGAAATCTTTAAAGGCACGAATACAACTGAACGTATTGCAGCATCAGAATCTGTATTATCATATTTGAATCATCAACCAGAGTACAGAATTGTAGCAGCGACACATGATATCGAACTTTCAGAATTATTAAAGGACAATTATCAAAACTATCACTTTAATGAAACGATTGAAAACGATGAAATCCACTTTGATTACAAGATTAAAAAAAGGTAAAGCGAATACGAGAAATGCAATTGAATTGTTGCGAATTACTAACTTCCCTAACAAAATCTACAAAAGAGCTAAGGATCAGGTTAAAGATTTGTATTAACATTGTTTAATGTAAAACATTATCTATATAAGTGGGATGATGAGATCAAATTGTGATTTTGTCACCACGCTTCTTTATAGTTTAATTGATGATTTAAGGTAGATTTAAGACGAAATTATGCTAGATTTTATCATTATTGTTTACTGTGAGTATTGAGGTGACATTATGAAACGAATTACAATTGCCGATAGTTTAAGAGGGTTCAGCTTATTAGGTATATTTCTTGCTAATCTACTTATATTTCAATTTAGTTTATCTGGCAAAGACTACATCGAACATTTCCATTTAAACCCTGTAAACCAAGGAATATTCAACCTTATCATCATACTTGTTGAAGAAAGTTTTTTACCTATTTTTGCAATACTGTTTGGCTTTTCGATGGATAAACTTTATCAGTCTATGAAATTAAAAGGATTGCCACGGCCTAGATTAAAATTATTACGTCGTGCCATTTTCTTACTTATATTAGGCTTTATCCATGCAAGTTACATATGGGAAGGCGATATATTATTGGCTTATAGTTTAGCTATGTTATGTGTAATACCTTTTATTTCACTAAGTACCAAAGCTTTCAAATGGTTTAATATTGTAATTATTTCTCTCATGCTCGTGATGGGTATTTGGTCTATGTTTGATGATTCAAAAGCGTCTACATCATCTGACAAATATGATTCAGCTTCATATATTCATAAAGTGCAAAAGATTTATACAGAAGGTAGTTATAACGATATCCATCACGTAGATGATATAGCGACATCTCCTAAATTTGCGGAGTTAGAAGATCAATTAGGTGATAATAAAGGTGCTATCTTCTTGATAGCTATACTTTTTGAAATACCATTATTCACTTTAGGAATCTTTCTTTCTAGATGTGGTTGGTTCGAGAAAGATGCAAGGCACTTTTGGTCGTCGAAACTATTTATATACCTTATTCCAGTATCTATTATTGCCAAATCAACTCTACTTTGGTTAGGCAACGACAAAATTTCAGGAACGCTTGTAGCTATATTTGGACCTGTTTTATCTTTAGGTTACATGAGTTTATTTAAATGTTTATATCAACACTATGAGAAACATCCAATTTTTAAAGGTTTGGAAAATGCCGGCAAAATATCTCTTACCGTTTACATTACACAAAGTATCATTGGTACACTCATCTTCTATAGTTACGGTCTAGGATTATTTGGCAAAGATATACTCATTTACACAAGCATTTTATTCGTATTTATCTATATTGTTTTAGTGCTATTAGCAACATTGCATCAAAGACACTTCCGATATGGTCCATTAGAATATCTCCTACGCATGTTCACATATTGGAAATGGCATGTAGGTAAACGTAAATAGATATACTAAAAAGGTTCAACGTGGTTAATCATTAACTGCACGTTGAACCTTAATTTATGTTGATAAGCATATTGAATTAGAACATTGAATTATTCATAATGTCCTTTGAATTTAGGACTTTCTCCATATTTATTTTTATTAAATTTACTATTTAAGCATGTGATTACTAACTGATAAATTGAAATAGCAAATTGTACTAGAGCAAATAGGAGAATAAATAGCAATGCCCAACCATTTTCACCATTAGGGTCACTAATATTCCAAATCAATTGGACAATAAAAGATATCACACCTAATACAACTGATAAAATAGGAATAAACATCGTACGATTCGTATCATGGAAACGTCTGACTGTCATTGCTAAATTAGGAATGAATGTAATAATTGCGTATAAAACTATATAAATAATTGCGATAACTAACATAACTACGCTTACAATGGATAAAGCTTCAGATTGAAACCCTGCTGAGAGCATAATCATGATTAATGACATAATATAAAGAATCAGAGCGGGTCCATAAAATATTAAATGCCATAATTGCATAAACCAGTATTCACTTCGTCTTGAGCGACCTTTGAAATTAAAATAATTTTTCCAAAACAACTTAAATGCTTCGCCAAAACTTACTTTTGGATTCATAAGCATAAACTCCTTTGTATGATTTTAATTGCCGTCTTCCCCTTATCTTTATCGTATCATACTGCCATAATTATAAAACCCTATATAAAAAGTTCTCAAGCTAATTCAATTAACCTAAGAACTTTAGTGTGAGCTTATTAATTTTCTTGCTTTATAACTTTACCGTTAGCATCTAACTTAATAATTTTATTATTTTTAGTTTTATATGTACCTAAAATTTCTCCATCTTTATTTCGATAATTCACAATCCAATCCCCACTATGACCAACCATTTTAACATCGTCCCATAAATAGTTTGTCTTACCTACTGCAATACCTTCGAAATCTGAAATCATTTGATACACTTGGTTACGGAAATGTGTATTAACTGTTCCTGATTTCTCTAAGTATTCTGCAGATAATGGATTGTTATTTTCTTTATCTTTTTTAGATAAATTATCTACAATATTTATCTTATCAGTTAATTCTGGTAAAGCTTTGTTGTCTTTATTCGCTTTATAGACATCAATTAATTTTACTTCTTTACCTTTTCCTAATAAATCTTTGTAATCTAATGAACCAGATTGCATACGTCCGATAAAGATTTTATCATTACTAACTCCGATTAATGCTTCAAAGTTCCCTTTATTAGGTGATACATTATAGAAATTCATACCTTTTGGAGCATTTTTGATGCTATCATCGTACTTCACAAGTTTGAAATCAACTAGTTTAAAGTTTTTATTTCCAGTCGCAAGTTTGTATTCATAAATTCCAGTTAGAATTTCATTCTTAGTCAATGTATATCGGTCAACATCCTCCACACAGAAGGCAAGTGCTAATTTTTGTTTTTCAGAAAGCTTTGCTACTTCCTTTTCCAGCTTTTGGTCTTTTTTAGACTTCTTAGATTTTGTTTGTTCCGCGTTAGATTTCGTTTTAGCGCTATCTTCTTTGGAACCATCATTAGAACCACAAGCTGCAAGTAAAAGTAAAAACACCCCACACATAAATAATAGTTTCTTCATCTATGTCTCCTCATATCATTTGCATTTTTAAAATCAATTAATTATACTATATTTTATTTATAAAAGTGTACTTTGTAAATACTTATTTGAAAGTATTTCTTGCAAAAAAAGTGCTCCATTATAATTTTTGGAGCACTCTTTTTTAATATAATTTATTAATGTCGTTCCAACTATTTTCAACAGCTTGTTGAATCGTTCGAGTAAATTTATTCTGATTATTTTCTATTAAAGACAATACATAAGCTCCAATTACGGGTGGGAATTTAGGTATTATAATTTCATTACTTGGATATGTCTTCTTCAACTTAATAATAACGTTATCTTTAAACTCAAGATTAGAAAATAGACCCCCACATAATACGATAGGTGGTTTATATTGTTTTTTATCAATTGAAAGAAACGCACCCTTAACTAACTCAATCAATGAATCTATACTGTTATTAATAATTTCTATAGCAACATCATCACCATTTCGAGCAACTTCAAAAACTACTTTTGCTAATGAAGCGATATTTGATCGCATCTCTAAATTTTGATACACGTATGGAATTATATCTGTTTCATGTCTTAGACTTAAATGTTTCTTAATTGCTTCAGTTAATTGAGTAGACTTACCTCTTCCATCATAACTTTTCATTATTGCAACAAGTGCTTGCCTACCTATATCATATCCACTACCTTCATCACCTAGTACATATCCCCATCCACCAACTCTATTTAATTCATTTGTTTTCTTATTATAGCAATATGATATAGATCCAGTACCAGCTATAAGTACAATACCGGATTCTCCATATGTACCCGATGCCAAAGCACATATGGCGTCATTTTCAACAATAACTTTTATCCTATGCAATTTGTACTCTTCCAATGATTTAATGATTAAGTTTTTTTCTAATTCTCTCCCGGCACCACTTAAAGATAAATATATAGTGTTAATATCATTTAACTCTATCTTCGCTTGTGTTCTTAATATCGATATCATATTCATTAATGTCGTTTTGGCAGAATCTAGCCCTTTAACCTGTATATTTGTAGATTCAGCTATAGTATATCCAACTATTTCTCCATAGTTGTTACCAATCACACCTGCCGTTTTTGTTCCTCCGCCATCAATACCAATATAATATTTCTTATTAATATTCATTGTTAAATCAATCCTATTCTTTCACATTCAACACGAAAGATTGCCAAGGTTCTATTAAATCTAATAAAAAATGTTCATCTTCAGTAATTTTACCAATAACATTTTTCACACCACTATTTCCCATATTTTGAAGTGCTATCTGCATTTCTCCCTTATAATGACCATAAGTTTCATTACAAATTAAAATATCTCCCTTTTCAATTTTAGAAGTATTATGTGGTGGAAATTCTCTATCTTTAAAATGTACTCTACTCATTGTTGAGCGAATAACATAGTCTGAGACATCGCCACGATTAAAGTGCTCTTCTTCCAAAATAATCTTTTTTTCTAAATTTGAAATATCAGGGTTCAACTCAATATTAAGTGTAGGCATTGATAAATTAATCTTGGATAATGCATATAACTCTTCATTGGTAGCATAAGCGTTACTAATAATAATATCATCAATTAGTCCAGTCATTAATAAGTGCTTTGCTTGGACTTCAATGGGTAAATCTCTGTGGTCTTCTAATGTAGGTAATCCTTCCATTACTTTCCATGGTCCTATATTGCCATGTTGAGATGTTACGAATGCTGCAGTCGTCAATTGATGTTGCTTATATGATTCTGATGTTTCTTGAAAATGATTAAATGATAAACCTGTATATTGCTGTGGATAAAAGTTGTGACATCCAATCAAATTGTCTTTGTTAGGCTTATAATTTAGAACATCATTAATAAATGTTGCACTCGTACTTATATTTAATTCAATATACATATTTTGCTTATTATGAGTCATTTTTGCTACTTCTTGTGCTGAAAAGCCTGAATCAATTCTAATTCCAGAAACTCCCAATTGATCGAAAAATGTTAAATCTAAATTATCTATTTGAAGGTCTTTAAACACTTCTCGATTAATATCAGCTATGACCTCCATACCGTTCTTATTGGCATATTTAACAATTTCCTTAAACTTTTCAAAAATTTCACGTTCTTCTTGTTTCACAGATAGCAAATTAGTAAATATTCGTTTAAAACCATATCTCACACTATTATCAATATAATCTTTCATCATCTCTAAGTCAGATTGTGTAGGATAAATTGAGATACCTAATCGATGCATTTATTTGCCCTCCTCAGATTTATAGATAACACCTTTAATTTTTTTATTTTCAAGTAATTGTCTTGATTTTTCAAAAAATAAAATACTATTGAATGTAATCAAAAAATATATAATTATCCATCCGAATTTATTAATTTCATCGAAAATTAAAATTGGAATACCAATGATAAATGGCATAATTACTAAAAGTAACCATCTGTTAATCACTACTTTCTTAATAATCAATTGTGATAGCTTTAAGCAAAAAATTAATAGAATTAATAAACTTAATATATACAAAAGTCTCATGGAATATCACTTCTCTTCTAACTTTTTATATAGTTCAATCATCTTTTCAATTAAACTTTTTTCACTCAATGCTGTCATAAGATGGTCTTGTGCATGAATCATTAATAGCGAAGTATCTACTTTTTCACCATTAATTTCATCTTGAATTAAACGTGTTTGTGTTTTATGAGCTTCTGCCATTTCTTGCTCTGATTCATCTAAAAATTTTTTTGCTTCCTCAAAATTTCCTTCAGTAGCACTATTTAATGCTTCATAAGCTAAACTTTTCGCATTTCCTCCATGTGCAATAATTTCAAATATCTCTGCTTCATTTTTATTTTCCATAACAAGTCACCTATCCTATTCTTTTTCTGCAGAATCTTCATAAAGACTTTGTTCTTGAGCTAACATTTCACGCTCATATTTTTTAAAGAAAGGATAATAAAGCATGATTGCAATAAGTAAATTAATTAATACTAATATCAGTGCTTTCCAATCTCCGTTAGTGGCAAACAATGCACCGATAGGTCCTGGTAATGTCCAAGGTGCTAAAATTGTAATTTTTGCAATTAATCCTAATTTAAAAACAAAATACGTGATAGTCGTTAAAACCAAAGGAATAAATATGAATGGTAAAGCTAGAATAGGATTCATTACTAATGGAGTTCCAAAAATAAGAGGTTCATTTATATTAAATATGCTAGGAATAATTGAGAATCTCCCTACTTTTTTAAGATACTCTGATTTAGAGAAAACCATTAATATACACAAACTTAACGTTGCACCTGCTCCTCCAATCCAAACAAACCATTGGAAAAACGGTTCTACAACTATATTAGGAAGTTGCTCTCCAGCTGCCTTTGCGTCTATGTTTTGATCTAAAAGTGAGAACCAAATCGGTTGGAAAACAGCTCCCATAACAGCAACACCATGTATACCTGCAGCCCATAAAAGAACAATAAAGAATACTGGTATTAAAGCACCTAATAATGAATCACCTGCAAATTTGCCAAGCGGTTCAAATAGCATGTTAACAATCTTATTTAAATCTATATTTAAAATCACACGAATGAACCATGAAATGATAATAACTAAAGTTGCTGGAATTAAGGATTCAAAAGATCTGGCAACTGAACTAGGAACTTGTTCCGGCATTTTAATAGTAAAACCTGATTTAATAACTAATCGACTTATTTCTACTGCAAATATCATAGAAATGATAGCTACAAATAAACCAGAACCTCCTAAATCTGCCATAGGCAACACATATCCAACAGCATCTTTTTTAGCTAATTTATCATCTAAATTTAATGGAATATTCATCATTAGAAAGGTTGCTAATGAAAGTAAACCACCTGAAAGACCATCCATTTTGTATGATTTTGATAAATTATACCCCATACAAAACGCTGCGTATAAAGCCATTAAACCTAATGTCATTCTATTTGCGATCATTATCTTCTCAGCATGTGGTTGTACTAAATCTGCAAGATAGGGTATTGGTGGTGACGCAAATAAAGTGAAGAATGATCCGACAATAATCAATGGTAACGTTGCAATAATACCATCACGAATGGCAACTAAATGTCTTTGCTCAGATGCCTTTGCCATTGGTGTCATTAATACTTTTTCAAGCCATTGTAATATCTTTTGCATAAAACCATCTCCCAAACATTTATATTATTTATCGTATCCTTTAATTTGTTTTAAAATTTTAGGCGCACCTATTGGTGTATAACCCATTGGATCAACTACATCAACTGGTTTCCCAACTTCATCTCCCATCTTTTTAAACTTATCTAAACGATGCTTAACTTGTGGAGCAACTAGCCCTAAATCGTAATTTTCAATTTGATTCTCAAATTCCTCTGATCCAACCGCTTTAATTTCAAGATCATAATTTTCCTTATCTGCTTGTTTCTTTATTGAGTCAACAACCATTGCGCTTGACATTCCACCTGAACAAACCATAATTACTTTCATTTAAAACACTCCTCTATTTGAATTTATTATTTTTTATAGCTTTTCTTGTATTTTCTAGTTTCTGACGGTTGCTTAAATAATCATTACTAGCAATGCA
This sequence comes from Staphylococcus sp. HMSC062A01, assembly GCF_001836805.1. Taxonomy (NCBI): domain Bacteria; kingdom Bacillati; phylum Bacillota; class Bacilli; order Caryophanales; family Staphylococcaceae; genus Staphylococcus; species Staphylococcus sp. HMSC062A01. The sequence continues at coordinate 22,915 of NZ_KV830625.1, read as the reverse complement.
AATATACAAAATATCAATGATACTTAACATTGCAATTCTTGAGCTCATTGCTCCACTTCTTTTTGCTTTTTCGGAAGAACTAACAAACAGCTGTACGTCTGATAAATTAGATATAGGATTATTACCATATTTCGTTATAGAAATTACTTTTGCACCTTTCTCTTTGGCTAACTGAGTAGAATTAACTATATCTTTAGTTTGACCTGAACTTGATATAGCAATTACTACATCTTCTGAAGAAAGATTAGCACTTAAAGTAACTTGTTCATCAAAGCTATTTCCGACATCACACCAATAATCAATACGTGTTAGTTTTTGCTTAAAATCTTGTGCAATAAGAGCTGAAGCTCCAATACCATAGATACAAGTTTTTCTCGAATTAACAATTAACTCAAAAGCATGTTTAATGTTTTCTGTTGATAAAATTCTTTCTGTATCTCTTAAAGTCTTAGTATTGTTATGAAATACAGATTGCGTAACTTCTTCAATTGAATAATCTTTATCTATTTCTGCATAACCACGTTGATAATTCCCCGGTTCGTTTAAGTCATAAGCGATTTTTAGCTTTAAGTCTTGAAAGCCCTTACATTTCAGCTTTTTTGATAACCTAACAACCGTTGCCACACTGACGTTTGTTAGGTCTGCTAGTTTTTGTACGGAATAATTAATAATTTCATCTGGATGCTCAAGAATATACTCTGCAACTCTACGTTCCGAGGGATTTAAATCGCTTAAAGATGATTCAATAATAATCAAACTACCATGCAATAAACATCACCTCTAAAAAGAATAATATTTCACTTTAATTACAATTTACAAAATATTATTACATTTGTCAAAATCTAATTTATATGTAATATTGTTATATTTCATCTTAATTCATTTGCTTTTTTATGCTAATCTTACATTGTAATGAATAATATGATATTAAAATATTTTTGGAAAGGAATTATATTGTGAAGAAGTTTCTTTCAATTTTAATTTTGAGTACCTTAATTTTATGTGCATGTAGCTTTGAACGAGACGTAGAAAATAAGAATGATCGTAATGCATCGACTAAAACTACTGGCAATGAACAAAAGAAGAAGGAAGTCATAAACGGTAGAACATACTATGACGGCATTTTAATCGTTAATAAAACAACTAAACTACCATCTGATTACAATCCTGGTGAGGAGCCTAAAGCACAACGTGCATTACAACAAATGTTTACTGATGCTGAAAGAGATGGTGTGAGTCTTTATAAGATTAGTGGATTTAGAAGTTACGAAACACAAGTGAATTTATATAATCAATATGTTGCGCGCGATGGTGAAGAAAATGCAGACCGTTATAGTGCACGTCCTGGCACTTCTGAACACCAAAGTGGGTTAAGTTATGATGTGGGTGCTATTGGATCAGATGCTAATTTACGTGAACAATTTGGAGAAACAAAGGAAGGACAATGGATTGCGCGACATGCGCATCGTTATGGTTTTATCGTGCGTTATCCAAAAGGTAAAGAACAGATCACAGGCTACCAATATGAACCGTGGCATTTGCGTTACCTAGGAAAAAACAATGCGACTAAAGTACAACAATCTGGTCAATCCTTAGAGGAATATGTTAAATATAAAGATCGCTCAGAAAACTAATATATTGCATTCTGAGCGTTTTTATATACTATTCAACTTTTTTTCTTTAACTACATTTCCATTAGCATCGAGCTTTTGAATTTTGTCATTCATATTTCTATAAGAACCAACGATTTCTCCATCTTGATTACGATATCGTACCGACCAATCTTCATTTGAATTAAGTAGCTTCACATCTTCCTATAAATAACCTGAATCTTTTAAACTAATACCTTCAAAGTCTGCAATAATTTGATAGATTTGATTTCAAAGATGTAAACCTACTACACCCGATCGTTCTATCTCTTTATTAGACATTCCATTCTCGTCATAACTTATTTCAGGATACTTATTATCAATATGCATTTTACTTACTAATTCTGGCAAGGCTTTATTATTTTTTAAATAGACATCTTTTAAATTTACTTCTCTTCCATGTTGCATTAATTCATTATAATCACTGATTGCAGCTTGCGTTCCTCCTAAGAATATCTTCTCATTATTCACACCGATGATGGCAGCGAAACTTCGTTTGTCAGGATATACGGTGTAAAAATGCATATCTTTTGGCGCATTTGTAATAGGTTTATCATATTTAACTAATGTAAAATCAACTAATTTATAGTGTTCCTCTCCAGCTGGATCTATAGGTAAATAAAATCCAGTTAAAATTTCATTTTTCGTTAATGTATATTGGTCAACATGGTCGACACAAAAAGCTAAAGCCAATTTTTCCCTTTCAGAAAAGTTAGGTATAATATCTTTGTTTTTTTCTTCATCCTTCTTTTTAATATCAACCTTATTTTGCTTTTTATTGTCTTTTGTTGTCTTAGTATCCGTTTGTTTCGTGTGAGATTCCGCTTTATTTTCTTTAGATGGTTCAAGTGTACTGCAGGCTGTTAACACTAACTTAAATGTGATGCTAAGTGATAGAAATTTTTTCATTAGCGATCCCTCTAATCTTATAACATTTTTATATAATATTATTATACTATACAAATGTTATAATTTTAGGTGATGTTTATAACACTCTGATACACAGCCCACACAAAAATCCGATAGCTTTTAAGCTACCGGATCAAATCAATTTTGTTATTTAGACTGCTGTCACACTTATTTATTTGATTATTGTTCCTTCTTTTTCATGAATCATTTGAATAATTTCATTCTTTTCATTCATAACAGCCACTTTAGGCGCATGGTCAACTAATTCACGTTCATCTAATTGAACATAGGTCATAATAATCACCACATCGTCAACTTCAACTAATCGAGATGCTGCACCATTAAGACAAATCTTGCCACTACCTCGTTCACCAGCAATAACATATGTTTCAAAGCGGGCACCATTATTGTTATTTACGATGGCTACCTTTTCATTAGGTAAAATGTCGACTGCGTCTAAGATATCGGCATCAATTGTAATACTTCCGACATAATTTAAATTTGATTCAGTCACACGTGCTCTATGAATCTTACCGTTCATCATCGTTCTAATCATAACTTACTATTCACTTCCTAAAATTATATTATCTATCAATCGTGCTTTCGAAAACTTAACAGCTAAAGATATAAAAATTTGTCCTTGTATTTCTGTCGCAACTTCTAAATCAGGGTAACTATAAATTGCAACTTCATCAATGTGACCACTTGTATATTCCGATAAATATGTCTTAATCTCACCAACAATAATATGGCTGCGTCGTTCTCCTTGTTTATACAATGTTTGAGCTATTTCTAAACTTTTACTCAAGTGAACAGCTTCTTGTCTCTCGTCGTCAGTTAAGTATACATTTCGCGAACTACGTGCAAGTCCATCCGCTTCACGTACAATATCAATACCTACAATTTCAATTGGATGATTAAAATCTTCTACCATTTTTTCAACAATTGCGAGCTGTTGTGCATCTTTCTTACCAAAGTATGCTTTATTAGGACTCATAATATTAAATAACTTGTTTACGACCGTAACTACACCATCGAAATGACCTGGACGTTGTGCACCTTCTAAGACTTCCGCTAGACGTCCTACCTTTAACGTGACACTTAGCTTGTTTGGGTACATTTCTTCTACTGCTGGATGGAATACATAATCAACATTAATTGCTTCAACTAAGGCTACATCTTGATCAATTTGACGTGGATAGGCATCGAAATCCTCGTTTGGACCAAATTGTAGAGGGTTTACAAATACACTAATTACAGTAATATCATTCTCTTCAACTGAGCGACGCATCATACTCAAATGACCTTCATGTAAGGCTCCCATCGTTGGAACAAAGCCTATCGTTTTACCTGTACGCTTCAATTCCTGTGTAATTTGTTGCATCTCAGATACAGTTTGAATCACTTTAGTCATTGTTGTTTACCTCATTCAATATCTTTTTCTTATATGTGTGGGCTTCAGCTGGAAAAGTGCCTGCCTTAACTTCTTCATCATAATGTATGATGGCATCAATTCCTACTGAAAAATCGCCAAATTGTTTTACAAATTTAGCATAGCGATCAACGCCATAATTTAACATATCGTGATAAACCAATACTTGACCGTCTGTGTCTTTTCCTGCTCCAATACCAATAACGGGTATATCTAATTGCTCACTAATTAAACCAGCTAAGTCACTTGGAATTGCTTCTAATACTAAAGCAACTGCGCCTGCTTCTTGAACTGCATGTGCCTCTTGAATTAACTGTTTAGCCGCATCTTTCGTGCTACCTTGTAATCGATATCCCATAACACCAACGCTTTGTGGCATTAATCCTAGATGCGCTACGATTGGTATTCCAATTTGTGTTGATTTCTTAATGAAATTAACTAAATGTGCACCTTCTGCTTTTAACGCATTGGCATTTGTTTCTTGATAAAGTGTTATCGCATTTTTTAAATCATGTTCATCACTTACACCAACTGCGCCAATTGGTAAGTCCACTACTACAAAAGTATCATCAGCACCTCTACGTACAGCTTTGCCGTGATGGATCATGTCTTCTAATGTCACTTGTGTTGTTGTTTCATAACCTAGTACCGTCATTCCAAGTGAATCACCAACTAAAATCATATCTATATTTGCATCCTGTGCTTGTTTGGCACTTGGAAAGTCATATGCTGTAATCATCGAAATTTTTGTTTTGTCTTGTTTCATTTCAACTAATTTTGCTAAATTTTTCATTTTAAATTAACTCCTATTATTTATGTCCACATTTTTAAACAAAACTTTATAAGTTGCTATCCCATTATTTCAATTCAATATTATATATCAACTTCTATATAAAATCATATCATTTTCTGTTCTAATATTTATCTTTGCTTATCCATCTTTTTAATTAAAAGATTAATTTACATAGAAAAGTAAAATGATTATACTATATGATTATATTTATGGTGCACAAATACTTCTATACATATATGTTTAATTCTAATCAGAAAGGAAGGTTTAAAATGAAAATTGCTGTTATTGGACCTGGTGCGGTTGGTACGACGATTGCTTATGAACTGCAGCAATCACTGCCAAACGTTACATTAATCGGTCGTGCTAATAAGATAATGACCCTCCAACCTGTAAATGAAACTATCAAAGTCCATAGTATTGATGACATAAATACGCAATTTGATGTTATTATCATTGCGGTTAAAACGCACCAACTTAATTCACTAATTCCAAAATTACATCATTTCGCACATAATGAAACGTGCTTTATTTTAGCTCAAAATGGTTATGGCTTATTGCCGCAACTTCCTTTCAAACACAAATATCAGGCAGTCGTATATATAAGTGGCCAAAAATCCGGAAACGAAGTCGTTCATTTTCGAGATTATCGTTTACATTTGCAAAAAGATGATACCACAACGCATTTAAAAGCATTATTCGATACAACCAAAATTGAAATGGTTTTAGAAGACAATATTGAAGAAAAAATTTGGTATAAATTATTAGTGAATTTAGGTATTAATTCTATAACTGCACTTGGTCACAATACTGCTCAAATCTTAAAAATTAACGAAGTCAAACATCTATGTCGTCAACTATTAAAAGAAGGACACCAAGTAGCCGAAGCATCAGGTATACAGTTTCCAAATACAATCGTCGATGACATTATACAAATTTATGCTGGCTATCCTGATCATATGGGAACAAGTATGTATTACGATATAATCAATCATCAGCCATTAGAAGTCGAAGCAATACAAGGTTTTATCTTTAAACAGGCAAAATCTCATAACGTGAACACACCACATCTAGATACAGTTTATGCATTGTTACGTTCTCATCAATCACTTATTAATTAAAAAAGATTCTGAGATGACTTACCGTCTCAGAATCTTTTTTATTTCAAACATATTTAGTTCTTACTTTGTTTCAATTTTAATGGCACTTTGATTTGTTTATCTACAGAGTCGCCTTTCATTAGTCCATTGACCACTTTAATTGCTTCTTTACCCATAAGTTCAGGTTGTTGAGCTATTGTCGCATCTAGTTTGCCATTTTTTATTGATTTCATTGCATCTTCGTTGCCATCAAATCCAATGACTTGAATATCCTTATCCCCAATTGCTTCGATTGCACCAAGTGCCATTTCATCATTTTGAGCAAAGATAGCTTTAATGTCAGGATGTGCTTCTAACATGTTTTGCGTTACGTTTAATCCTTCTGCTCTATCAAACTTAGCACTTTGTTTAGCAATTACTTTTAACTGTTTATCTGCAATTTCATGGAACCCTTTACCTCTTTCTCTCGTTGCACTTGCACCTGGAACTCCTTCAAGTTCTCCAACTTTTGCATTTTTACCTACTTTATCAACTAAGTAGTTGCCAGCCATTTTACCGCCTTCAACGTTATCTGATGCAATAAATGACGCAACTTCGCCTTTATCAACAGATCTATCTAACGTGATTACTGGAATACCCTCATTGTTCGCTGACTCCACAGCACTTGAAATCGCACTTGAATCTGTTGGGTTAACAATTAAGTAATCAACTTGTTGTTGAATTAAATCTTCAATGTCATTCGTTTGTTTAGCTGAATCATCCCGAGCATCTACAACTTTAACTTTCATACCTTGTGCTTTAGCATCTTTTTCAATTCCATTTTTAATTTTAACGAAGAATGGATTATTTAAAGTTGAAATACTTACGCCTATTGTAATTTCTGATTTTTTCTTATTTGTTTTACCATTTTTATCATTCTTCAATGGTGATTCTAAGGAACATGCTGCTAAAAATAGGACAAGTGCTAATGTCATGGCTAATAATTTTTTCATATTGTTATCCTGCTTTCTCTTATTTTTTACGATCAATTAATACCGCAATTAAAATAACTACACCTTTAACGACTTGTTGATAGAATGAAGAAACACCAAGTAAATTTAATCCATTATTTAAAACACCTATAATAAGTACACCTATTAATGTTCCAACAATTCGTCCTTTACCACCTGTTAATGACGTACCACCAAGTACTACGGCAGCAATGGCATCTAACTCATAAGAAGTACCTGCTGTTGGTTGTGCAGAATTTAAACGTGATGTTAATATGCCTCCGGCTAACGCTGACATTAGCCCTGAAATTCCATAAATTAAAATTTTAATTTTATTAACTTTGATACCTGAAATTTTAGCAGCTACTTCATTTCCACCAATCGCATATGTATGGCGTCCAAATGTTGTTTTTTGAAGAAGAATAAGCAAAATCACAAACACGATAATCATTGTTACTGCTGGTACTGGAATACCGATAAAGTAGCCTTTACCAAATAATTGGAATAAATAACTATCCCCTAAATTTGTTATTGGATTTCCGTCAGTAATAACTAATGTTAATCCACGGAAAATCGTCATCGTCGCAAGTGTTGCAATAAATGGCGCCATATTTCCTTTAGTAACTAATAAACCATTTACTGCACCTAAAACAAAACCAATCAGTACGCCAATAATTAATGCAATTATTGGGTCAACACCACTCGTAATCATTAATGCAATAAACGCCGATGACAATGCAAGAATTGAACCAACTGATAAGTCTATACCGCCAGTTAAGATAATGAATGTCATACCAAAGGCAATCAGACCATTGATAGAAATTTGTCTTAATAAATTGAGTAAATTAGATAAATCTAAAAATGATGGGTTTAAAATACTCACTACAATAATTAATAAAATCAAACCAATAAATGGAATAATCTTTTCCATGAACGATGTTTTAGCTGTTAACTGTTTCATTTAAAGTTCCCCCTGTAGCTAAAGTCATAATATTTTCTTCTGTAATTTCATTTCCTGTAAGATCCCCTTTGATATTACCTTCATGAACGACCATCACTCTATCGCTCATACCAATGACTTCAGGCAATTCAGATGAGACCATAATAATAGACACACCACGATCCGTGAGTTCATTCATAAGTTGATAAATTTCTCTTTTTGCTCCGACATCAATACCTCGTGTAGGCTCATCTAAAATAATGATTTGCGCGCCGGTACCAATCCACTTTGCTAATACGACCTTTTGTTGATTACCACCTGATAATGAGCCGGCCGGCAGTCTACCTGGAGATTTAATATTGAGTCTTTTACGCATCGTATCAACAAATTGCTCAGAACTTTTATCGTCTACGATGCCATGTTTTGAAAAGCTAAATAATGAAGGTAACACCATATTGTCTTTAATGGAGAAGTCTAAGATTAACCCTTCTTCTTTACGATTCTCAGTTATAAAAGCAAGTCCATGTTTCATCGCTTCGATTGGAGACGTTATAGATACTGTTTGTCCTTTAATTTCAATTTCATTATCTGCTTTATCGACACCGAACAAACTTCTCATCATCTCAGTCCGACCTGCCCCCATTAGACCACTCACGCCCAATATTTCACCTTCTTTAAGATAAAATGATTGATTCTCAATATGATGTAGCGGATTATTGAGACGTTTTACGTTTAAAACAACATCTTGTGGTTCATACGTTCTATGTGGAAACTGTTCATCTAGTTCACGTCCAACCATTGCTTTAACAATTTGGTTGTATGTTAGATTTGCCGTTTCATCATACATAACAGAGACACCATCACGCATCACCGTTATTTCATCCGAAATCTCAAAAATTTCAGCCATTCTATGTGAAATGTATACAAAGGCCACACCTTTAGCTTTTAAATTATGAATCATGTCGAACAATCGACGTATTTCTTTATCTGTTAATGTTGCTGTTGGTTCATCCATAATAATGATTTGTGCTTTAGTCATCATCGCTTTAGCTATTTCTATCATTTGTTGCTCACCAATTGAGCAATCTTTGACCACTTTGTTTAATGGAATGTAGAAATCTAATTCTTTAAACACTTGCTCAGCTTGTTGCTTCATTTCTTTTTTATTTAGTATTCCTATTTTGTTTCTGATTTCTTTTCCAACGAATAAATTATCAAGCACTGTTAATTCTGGATATAAATTCAATTCTTGGTGAATAAATGTTAATCCTTTTTCTTCCGCTTCTTTAGGATTGTTATAGTCGATCTCAATATCAGAATTAGTGATAACACCTTGATCTTTTTTATGAATCCCAACTAGAATTTTCATGAGTGTTGATTTACCAGCCCCGTTTTCTCCCATTAGTGCATGCACTGTACCTAGCTTTAGAGTAAAATCAACACCCTTTAGAACCTCGTTGTCCCCGAAGGCTTTATGGATATTAGTCATTTGAATCATTAATTTCACCCCTTAAAATATGACACCACTTTGAAGTATGATGTTTGCATATGGCGTTGCTTCCCCTGTACGAATAATTGTTTTAGCGTTTTTAGTTAATGCTTTAAATGTTTCGTGATTAACTTGTTCTATTTCTGAAAAGTCCTTTGTCACTTGTTCAAAGATAGGTGCATTGTCTACTTCCATTTCTTCAGCTATCGTTACGTGTTCAATTTCCATATGTTGCTTAAGTACTTCATAAACTTCTAGAAAACTTGGCTGTCCCAATGTTAAAGCAAGGTCAATCTTCTTAACGTCTTTAGGAACGGGTAACCCACAATCAGCTATTACAATTTGATCTGTATGTCCTAAATCACTGAGTACTTTTGAAATGTCGCTGTTTAATATGCCTGTTTTATACATCTAATTCACCTGCAATTTCTGAAAAGGTTGGCATGCCACCTTGAGCGCCCATACATGTTACTGAATGACTTGCTGCTAAATTCGCAAGTTTAAGTGCTTGTGCAATTGAATATCCTCTTTGTAATCCTACTGCGAAAGCCCCATTGAATGTATCCCCAGCACCTGTTGTATCTTTAACTTCTCGTTTAAATCCATCAATTTGAACCTTTTCAGTGCCGTTATGATACATAGCACCTTTATCTCCTAATGTAATTATTAACTTGTTAGGGTAACGCTCTAATGCTTTATCAATATCAGTCTGGAACATCGCATTGCTTTCTGTTTCATTAGGTGTAATGTACGTCGCTTTATCAATAACATCTGCCTCTACTTCTCGGAATGGCGCTGGGTTAAGAATTGATATCATATCGTGTTCATCACAATACAATACGACATCTCTTACTGTTTCAGCGGGAATTTCTTGTTGAATTAAAACAATGTCACCTGCTTGAGCTTGACTTAAAGCTTCCAACGCGTAATCTGACGTAACATAGTTATTAGCTGAAGGTACAACGATGATACTATTATCATTGTCAGATAAAGTGATATGTGCCGTACCAGATGCAGAATGTGTAACGGGTTTCAGAAATGCCGTTAAAACATGATTGTCTTCTAAGTTTGTAAAAATTTGATTCCCGAAATCATCATCACCGATGCGTCCTACCATATAAACATCATCACCGAGTCTTGCAGCTGCTACTGCTTGGTTTGCCCCTTTTCCACCAGGTGTCGTAAAGAATGACTCACCTAGAACGGTTTCACCTTTACTTGGTACTTTATTTGTAGAAACTACTAAATCAATAGATAAGCTTCCAACTACATATATACTTGTCATTTTTTCTTCCTCCTTGTAGATTCTCTATGAATGACATCAACATCTAATACGACTTTCGTCGTTATGTCATTGTGTTCTAATTGATTAATCAAACCTAATGCTGCTTGTTTCCCTATTTCATACGCAGGTTGTTCTATCGTTGTCAGACTTGGATAAAATAACTTGGCTAATGGAATATCATCATACCCAATGACTTGTACATCATCTGGAATATGGAAGTGTAAATCATGTAACCATTTCATGATTTTAAGCGCAGTTACGTCGTTACTACATATCACACTATCGATATAGTTATGGTTAACATATGCTTTCAGTTTATCAATTGTGATGTCATGCTCATTCTCAATCCATAATTGAATGTCATGATTCTTTAGAGTAGTCCTTGCACCATTAAATCGTTCTTCAAAAGAGCGATAATTCAAGTCTTGATGCAACAATAGTACACGCTGTGCATTTCCTTTAATAATTGTCTCAGCTTGTAGTTTCCCACCTTTATAATGGTCCGCTTCTATACATTGCTGATTATCTGTTACACGGTCAATTAGTACATAGGGTAATTGATATGAATTAAACTGATCAAAGGCAAATTGAGTTGATAACTGTGAAGCAATGACGCCACTACAATTATTCACTTTAAAAGTGGTTAGATAGTTTAGTTCTTTATGTTCTTGCATTTCACCATTGCCAATCATGACGTGATACCCTTTTTGAATTGCTGTGTCCTCTACACCTTTAGCAACAATTGTAAAGAACGGGTTACTCATATCTGGTAAAAGCAGTCCAATTGTTTTTGATTTTTTGGTAAATAAAGTTCTTGCAGTCTCATTAGGATAATAATCTAATTCTTTGATGACTTGTTCAATTCTTTTACGTGTTGCTTCTTTCACATAACCACTTTTATTAATCACTCTTGAGACTGTGGCTACTGACACATTTGCTTGTTGAGCCACTTCTTTAATCGTTCTCACTTTGCCACTCCTTTTGTGTAACCGCTTACATAAAAATTTATCACTTTTTCCTTTTAAATGCAATATTAAATAAAATATTTATAAATTAACTCTTTTGTGAATGGATGTCGTCTTAATATTTATGTTTATTGATATATCGCTACTTTTTAATTTTGGAATTATACACATCGTAAAAAGAATATGATACTATATAATTAATTTTCAAAGTAAATATATAATTGATGCAAAGGGGATCCAATTCTTGGATAAATCAACTCGTATACTCAATATTTTAACTTTGCTTTTTAAAGGTCACGTTGTTACGCAACACGACTTAAATCAATTTACTGATGTGAGTAAGAAATCGATACAGCGTGATATTAAAACTATTAACACATTCTTTTATGAAAATGAGTTTTGGAGTCATAGTAATACTAGAGTCGTTTATAATCATCAATTGGCAGGATATGAACTTAAGCAGAAAACACAAAGTAAACATAGTTTAGGCATCCTTAGTTTACTCATTAAACTTCAAAGTTTAACACCCATATTGCATCACGATATTCACAAATTTTTACTTAGCTCAATTAGTTCAATGAAGGTTTCAGATAAACACGTTTTAATGAGTACGTTAAATCAATTTAAAATTAGACAGGAATTATTGCCCGGGAAAAATCTTATGATTTTACAAAAAGCAATTGTGAATAAAGATATTGTTCGCATCGAGCTTAAAGATAAAAAGATAGTCATTAAACCATTATCTATTTTGTATATGCATTACGATTATTGGTTTACGTACGAAGAGGATCATGAAATTGAGACGATTCTACTTCGTGATATCTTGTCTGTGAAAGTTTTAAATTTGAAATTCAAGAAGGATGGCACTTGTAATCCTGTTTTATTCCAAATACACACACTTTTGGAACCAATTCCAACAGCAATTTTCTATTAAAGAAGTTGTTGAACGAAGTGAGGATTATATTACAGTATGGGTGAATTGTACGCGTTTCGATGCGTACTACATTGCTTATCAATTAGCGCCACATGCTAAGATTCTGAAACCACAATCGTATATTGATATTTTTGTAGAAAGATTAGATGAGATTAAAGGTATTTATAAATAATGAAAGTGTTCGATAAAGTAGTTTATAGATAGATTTCGCTTGCTTGAGTTATTTCTCTTTTCAGCGGGAAAGGCTCTAAAGCAGTTCTTTGATTTTAATCATTAGAACTACTTACTTAAGCGTATAAACACTTAAGATCCTTTTCCCCAGCTTGCTTTGCTTGTAGATTTTCTTGTTGAAAATCTCTTTGCTGGGGCCCCACGCGCAACAATATACATAATTCATCTATGTATCTCCAAAATACAATAAAATTAGGCACTTCGTTAATTTGGTTAACATCACTATGCTAAATTAACGAGGTGCCTTATATTGTTTATTTTAAAGGTTTATTCTTCTTCGCCGTTTTCATCATATTTCGTAACGCTACCGTCTGAGGTTACAATATATGATCCAGCTAATTCACCATTTTTATCAGTAAATGAGAAGCCCCAATCTCCGTCAGAATTTTTTTCTGGTTCTTTATATGTGTATGTGTCCGTATCTAAAGTATGCCCTTCGTATTCTTCGACTTTATCAATGACATTATCACGTGTCACCGTTTCGTCACTTGAACTACTATCAGAGTCTTCTGAGCTACTGTCATCTGAATTTGAACTATCATAATGTTCAGGTTGTCTAGGCGTATCAGATGTAATGTAACTTGCTACTTTTTCAATATCTGAATCCGAAGCATTCTTAATCTTCTTTGTTTGACCATTTTTCAAAATTCGAGCTGTTTCTTGTTTAGAGTAGCCATCTTCGGTCCAACGATGGTCTTGGAAATGACTTAGTACATCGTAAAATGTGACTGTCCCATCATTATTATCTTTAAAAGTAATGTGACCTAGAGCTGTAACGGATGGACTTAATACAACGGTTCCTTCAGGATACACTTCTGAAGCATCTTCATTATATGGATTAATCGGTTCACCGGACATATCTACAGGTTCATACGTATGGTCCTCTCCGTTAAATATGTCATCTGCGTCATTTCGTGCTGTCAGCCATATTTTAGCAAAGTATTCTTTCGTATTTTTATTATTACTATTAGCAGAATGTGCACTATTAGAACCACCACTAATAGAAATTTGTTTTGCGACTTTTTTATAATCTGAATCTTTGCCATATTTATGATATAAATCTTTAACATCAAGTTCATGTCCTAAGTCAGATTGAATAAATTGTCGGTATTTGCCTGTACTTTGTGTACCTATTACTGCTACTTTATCATCACTCACACCGATTAACGTCGCAAAGGATCCTTTGCTAGGTGAAGCACTATAAAATGTCATCCCTTCTGGTGCGTCTTCAACTGCTTCTCCAGTTGCTTGTAATTCGTATTTATCTATACTTTGTTGCTTTTTCCCAGTATTACTATTTTCAATATATGAATGACGTTTTAAATCATTGGCAGTTATAGCTACATTAGATACACTGTCATCACTTAGCGCTAATGCGACTTTCTCAGCTTGATTTAAATCTTTAACACTCTTTACCGAATTCGCATCATTATTTTTCTTATTATTAGTACTATTATCAGATTTCGAATTACTATCTTTATTCGATTTATCCGTTTGTGATGATTTGTTGTTATCTTCGGATGCTTCATTTCCAAGTCCAAAATCACTTAAACTACAACCAGCTAATAACATTGTTCCAGTAAGCGCACCAATCATTAAATAATTTCTCTTCAGTTCTCTCCACCCTTTATTCCCTTTGTATAATAAATTGCAAAACGCTTGTAATTCAATTTATTCAATCAAATTACTTAATATGTTGACGAACAAATTTGCCAGCATATCCTTTGAAAGACTCTCCTCCAGAAGTTTCTTGCTTAGCATACATATCGGTCGCAGTACCACCTAAATTGTGTCCATACGTTCTCATACCGTACATTGTAGTATATTTGCTATTTAACATAGGCGAACCTGACGCACCTGATCTAAAAATGTCTTTCGTTTGAATTTCTGAACCATTAGGAGAAAATTGTGTTACGCGAAATTTACTAAGATATGGTTTTGTATTGTCGCCATTAATTTTTGAGTAACCTAATGAATATAGAGGTGTATTAAATTTCAATTTCTTAATTTCAGAATCTGTCGCAATACGCATTGGTTTAGCATACTTCGACATATTTTTTTTAGTGTGGACTATCGCAATATCATATTGCGGTACCTTAATGACTTCATTTGCATGAAAAGTATAAGGTATTGATTTACCATTACGATTCAATTGAAATTTAATATATTTTGGTGCTGCAGCTTTACCATATTTATCATCAATAACATGTCCATTTGTAACAAAGGTATGCGCACCAATAACCGTACCAGTACCCATTGAGTCTTGACCTTTATATTCTGGAATCCCCACTTTCCAACCATTTAAATTCGAAACACGACCAATAGATTTCAAATTACTTTGGGATGCCTTTGGATAATATTTGTTTGAAATTGAACTGTTACTGATCTTTTTAGCTTTTAAATATCCTGAGTACTCACCTGCATGTAAGCCATCATAATAATAGTTACCAACAGCTTGCGCGTCATCATGATGACCGGCATAACCAAACATCGTTGTTCCAATCACTACACTTGCAATAAATGTTTTACCAAATTTTGATTTCCACATATTATTCTCCTCAATACCTTTCTTTTATATAGCTATATCACGACATACATCGCTCAATATAATAATTTTTCAATATTATTATATAATATTAGTCGGACAATATATGTCTTTAGATGTATTAATTAATAAAACTTTAGACTTATTTTTTAATTTAATAATAAAAGCAAAGTATTTTTTGTTTACAAAATAAAGTGATAGAGGTAAAATATAAAACATATTAAAAAAATATATTTATGGAGGGGTACTCAAGCCTGGCTAAAGAGGCCAATCATTTATGATTGGTAGGAGCTTTTTGCTCGCGTTGGTTCAAATCCTTCCCTCTCCGCTATTTTACGACTGAAACGATTATCGTTTCAGTCTTTTTTATGATTTAAAGATCGTTCCAACTCGTTGCCATATAAAAACGATTCCTACTAAGTCATTGACAATTGTTAGTGAGCAAGGTTACTATTTGTTTAAATTACTTTGAAAGAGATACGTTTTTTCACTTAAGGTATCCTCGCAATACATATTTTTTTACCTCATTTTGTAAACGCTTTCTCTTTTAAAATGAAAGGGAGGTCATTATGGAAGCTATTAAAGCGATCTTTAGCAAATTGTTTGAGTTCTTGCCACGAGCAATCATTAATTTATTTATCTAATATGGATTCATAGATTTTCATTTTCAAAAATTAAATAAAATAGAGGTGCAGTTTATGAAAACAAGAGAGAACAGATTTAGTATTCGTAAATTGAGCGTAGGCGCGTCATCAGTTGTAGTAGCAACGTTGCTATTCATGGGAGGTGGCTCAGCACAGGCAGCCGAGAAACAACAGGAAGTGGGAACTCCTGAAACGGCGTCAGCACAATCTATTGGGGATAAAGACACACACGCGACTCAAAAGGGGCAAGTTCAATCAACTGAACAAGATAAGTCGCAAGCGTCTCAAACTGAAAATAATACAAATAATTCACAAACTAGCTTACATAATGAACATAATCAAACTGACGATGCATCTACAACGAATGAAACTATTACAACTTCAGATGAGACGCATCAAAGTACCACAGTAAAATCTGAGAAGCCAGCTTCAAATAGCGATAACCAACAAACTGAAGCTAAACAAACTTCTAAACAATCACTTTCAACTGATACACAAACTTCTAAACCAACTACTAACGACGGCATAACAAAGCAACAATCTGAATCATCTAAACAGGAAGAACCGTCAACACAATCAACTGATACAGCTTCTAAAGAAGACGACACAATTAAGAAAACAACTGCACATACGCAATCACAAACTAATGAAACGTCTGATAATAAAAAAGAAGCGTTAAATCAACTACATTCAAATGTTGTTAAATCTGAAGATGCAAATACTTCTTCAAACGAAACTAATCCAAACACAATTAAATCAACTGAACAACAACAGTCAATAGAATCAAATGCGTCAGATAAACCAAAAGTCGACAATCAACAAGCACAATCACAACCAAAGGACAATCAAGGTGACGCACTTAAAACCGCTACACAATCTCAGCAACAAACGTTAACTAAGAAGGAAGCGACAACCTCTGAAGTAACGAATCGTCTTAATACACAAAATAGCGATAATAATAATATTTCAATTGATGGGCAAACTAACCCTACTTTAGATGGTGATAAGTCTTCTAAACAAAATAAAGATGCACAATCTGGGTTAAATACACTTAAAAATAACGCAGTCGCAACGACAAACACTCAATCTAAATCACAAGCTGCAACTGGAACGAAAGATCAAACCAATAAAGTTGCGAAACAAGCTCAGTATAAAAATCAAGACCCTATTATTTTAGTTCACGGATTTAATGGTTTTACTGATGACATAAACCCATCCGTACTAGCGCACTATTGGGGGGGCGATAAATTAAATATACGCCAGGATTTAGAAGAGAACGGCTATGAATCTTATGAAGCGAGCATTAGTGCGTTTGGTAGTAACTACGATCGTGCTGTCGAACTTTATTACTATATTAAAGGTGGAACTGTGGATTATGGTGCTGCACACGCTGCCAAATATGGTCATGAACGTTACGGTAAAACATATGAAGGCGTATATAAAGATTGGCAACCAGGCCAAAAAGTACATCTTGTAGGACATAGTATGGGCGGTCAAACGATTCGTCAATTAGAATCATTATTAAGAAATGGTAATCCAGAAGAACAAGAATATCAACGTGTACATGGTGGCGATATTTCACCTTTATATCAAGGTCAAAACGATAATATGATTTCATCAATTACGACACTTGGAACGCCACATAACGGCACACATGCGTCAGATTTATTAGGTAACGAAGCGCTTATTCGTCAAGTTGTCTTTGACGTAGGAAAAGTACTTGGCAATAAAGATTCACGTGTAGACTTCGGTCTGTCTCAATGGGGTCTAAAACAACAGCCTAACGAGTCTTACGTTGACTATGTCAAACGTGTTAAAGATTCAAAATTATGGCAAACCAAAGACAATGGCTTTTATGATTTAACACGTGAAGGTGCGACAAATCTTAATCGTCAAACATCATTAAACCCTAACATTGTGTATAAAACTTACACAGGAGAATCAACACATGCATCGTTATTCGGACGTCAAAAATCTGATTTAAATTTATTCTTCCCATTTACCCTTACTGCTAATGTAATTGGTAAAGCAGCTGAAAAAGAATGGCGAGAAAATGATGGCTTAGTGTCTGTTATTTCATCACAACATCCATTTAATCAAGCTTATACACAAGCAACGGATACAAATCAAAAAGGTATTTGGCAAGTAACACCAACAAAACATGATTGGGATCATGTAGATTTTGTCGGCCAAGATAGTACTGACACAAAACGTACTAGAGCTGAATTACAACAATTTTGGCATGGCTTAGCAGATGATTTAGTCCAAAGTGAGAATTTAACACGCAACGCTTAATACATTTCAAGTTTAATCAAAAGGAGGTCTCGTTATGTCTGGTACTTTTCTTCAATTAATAGGTTCTCTATTTAACATCTTAAAAGTATTATTCTCATAAATGCGTCATAACATGATAAGCACCGCCTATTAAAAAGCATTCGCTTTTCATAATAGGTGATGCTTATTTTCATTCGTATATTGCTGTTGAAATCAAAAGTTCTTACACTAACATTTTTAATAATCACTAATGTTTATTCCGCGCCTTTATTAACAAATTGCGAGCTACTGGAGGCACTGTCTGCAGCAGATAAGGTCACTTTAATTGCGTCATTTGATTCATCGACTTCGTGCTGCAACTCACTATTGAGTCCTAACAAGTTATTCGCTTGTGTTTCATCACTATTAAGCTCTTCCAAACCATTTACAATCCCAGTCGCTAAAAATTCACATGCTTCGTCACTTTCAACATACACTTTTTCTTTTACAATACTTTCAATTACATCGATTAATTCTGATTTTTGAATTTGAATATCAATCATGAAAATTACTCCCTTAAATTGTTGTTGACATCAACAAAATTTTATGTCTTTAATTTTATACTCTTTTTAAGCATAGATATTCAAAATTGCATACATCTAATAACCCTAAACCCCTTATAATATCTAGCTTAACAAGCTACTTGGAAGGCTTGTTAAAGGTATTATACATTAATTTAAAGGGAGAAAATACTTAATTTTTTTAATATGACAAATGTGTCATATTAATGAATAATGATATGTTTAAATTACTTTAATTGTTGACCTTTTTCGGCACAAAAACTTCTGCCTCACTATCATCTGGATAGTAAAATCCATTAGGTACCGTTTGTAATTCAATTAAGCTTCCCCACGGACTTTTTACATAAACAGTTTGATTACCTTCAGTGTCTTCATATTTCGTATTCACATGCGGCTCTGAAATAGGTTGACCTCCAGCTTGCGTCAACTGTTTAACGGCCTCATCAAAGTGTTCTGCCTCGATATAAAAAGAGATATGCGTATAACCAATGTCTTGTAACGTTTGCGCTTGACCTTGATGTGCATCTTTAAATTCAAACATTTCAATATTCGGTCCATTACCAAAGACCATCATACGTTTATGAATAATGGATGCCCCTTCTTCTAAACCAAGAATGTGTTCAACTGTTTCCCCACCACGAGGTTCATCCGTCTTTCGTTGACTATCATAAGCAATCTTGCCGTTGAGCCCTTCTTTGAAAAAGGCTGTCGCCGCTTCAATATCCGGTACTGTGAGTCCGATATGATTGATTCCTCGATTTATATTCATACACCATCACCTCTAATAACAATGTTTTAATATGCGAGTTACGTATGTTCACCACGACGGATGCGATCTATAATTTTTTGTAGTCTATTACGTTTATCTTCCTCATTTTCAACAAAAAAGACAGCACCTTCCCCTTCAATCGCAACCCAAGGTACAATAGCATCGAAATCTAGGTCTTGAATCAATTCCAGGCTTTTTAATGGATGTTTGTCGGTCACTTGAATTGAAAATAACAGTACGTCATTCCCCGTCATCTACACATAAAAAGTCGCCTGTAAAAAGGAAACGATGTTCACCGTTATCCCACAGAAACATCGTCGTACCTGGCGTATGTCCTGGAGTAGGAATGACTTCTAAATCATCTGCAATCGGCTTACGTTGTTCAAACTATCCATCAATCCGGTACCGTTCGATTGATTGCTGCTACATCATCACGATGAATCCAAAATGGTATATCTATACTAGGTGTTCCGCCTAAGGATTCATGCTCATGATTCATTAAAACACATGAAGCGCCGCCTAATAATTGGATATCTGTCACTGCTTCATTTAAAACTGGTGAATGATAAATGACTATATTGCCTTCTGATCGTTCTAGCACAAATGACTTAATACGGTGGCGTTTATCAAATGGCAAGACTGCCTTTGTTGTTTCATATAATCCTTTCTGAATACGTGTTAATGTCTCTAATTGTTTATTATCCATAAATGAATCACCCTTTTCGCAATTTGATATCTTAAGCTATACCCTTTTTCTTCATCATAAATATGATTAGCACTGACTCTATACATCTCTTCATTAAAAAAGCGAAACAGTATTCATAATGAACACACTGTTCCGCCCCACCGCATGAGTGACTTTAACTAAAAAACTTGATATAAGCGTCTTATCTTTTCAGTCAGTTACGCGTTTTTTCATTATTAAATTGAAGTATTATTTATAATCGATTACACGATCAACTGGCATTCTAAATGATGTGTGTGCCTCTTTAGCTTTCTTGCCTATTGCGACAATCATCACTGGAACATAACGTTCTAAATCATAGCCAAACGCTTTACCGATTTCTTCATGTTCAAAGCCACCAATTGGATTTGTATCATAACCGTGTTGTTTAGCAACTAACATCAATTGCATAGCAGCTAAGCTACTGTCTACTTTAACAATGTCATTCATTGATTGGCGTGTGCGATTTTTATAATTTTCTAAGATAATCGGTAACATTTGTTCTTTAACTTCTTGTGGCATGTGACCATTGACAACCGCTTGTTCATAAATATATTCGCCTTCTTCATAGCATTGTAAATCCCCAAAAATAACAATCATTGCTGATGATGTATCATTTTGGTTTGTATTAAATTGAATTAATGGACGCAATTTAGCTTTCGCTTCATCACTTTCAACCACAACAAAACGCCAAGGTTGCATATTCACTGATGAAGGTGCTTTCGTTGCTTTTGCAATCATTTCATTCATTTCTTCATGAGGAATTTTATAAGCTGGGTCGAAACCTTTAACTGATTTACGACCTTCTAATATTTCATTAAAATCATTAAGCATGATTAGCCTACTTTCTATCTTTTTTCTATAGTTATAATTTAAATGCAATTCACAAATATGTACAATTATATGTTTTTAAAAACTTTATATTTTAGACAGTAGGCAGTCTTAATTATAGGTATTATAGTCAAAGAAATGCCTATTTCACGCATGATGATGACATCATACACCTCTCTTATTTACACTTACTATTAATACGAAAATTTGTATAATTCATTGATTAAAAATTAATAAATAGGGTATCATTAATTTTAACAAAAAAAATTAATTA
Organism: Staphylococcus sp. HMSC062A01; assembly: GCF_001836805.1. Classification (NCBI taxonomy): domain Bacteria; kingdom Bacillati; phylum Bacillota; class Bacilli; order Caryophanales; family Staphylococcaceae; genus Staphylococcus; species Staphylococcus sp. HMSC062A01. Next base: position 1,581 of record NZ_KV830625.1, on the reverse strand, counting down.
CATAATTTAATACAATTAATTAACTAATCATACAGAGTATTCGTAGTCAGTCATAATTTTAAGTCACATATATACTCATGAAGGGGACGAACATTATGGCAGATAAACTGCAAAGGGAATTAAGCAATAGGCATATACAACTTATTGCAATTGGTGGTGCGATTGGTACCGGATTATTCCTAGGTGCAGGTGAATCCATTCACTTAGCAGGTCCATCGATTTTACTTACTTATATTATCGTTGGTTTCGTATTATTTATGTTTATGCGAGCAATGGGAGAAATCTTATTGTCTAATCTAGGATTTAAATCATTTGGTGATATTGCCCATCATCATATTGGTCCAATGGCAGGCTTTATGGTCGGTTGGACATACTGGCTAACTTGGATTATTTCAGGTATGGCTGAAGTAACAGCCGTTGCTAAATACGTTGAATTTTGGTATCCAGCAATACCTAACTGGTTAACAGTTGCATTTACGATTCTTGTACTTGTAGGTATGAACTTATTTAGCGCCAAATTATTTGGTGAACTTGAATTCTGGTTATCACTAATTAAAGTTATTACGATTATCGCATTAATTGTTGTAGGTATTGTTATGGTCATCTTTGCAATGAAGACTGATTATGGTACAGCAAGTGTAGCGAATATTTGGAGTCATGGTGGATTCTTCCCTAATGGCATATCTGGATTCTCAATGGCATTCCAAATGGCAATCTTCTCATTTATTGGTATTGAGTTAATCGGTATCACTGCAGGGGAAACTAAAAATCCATATAAAACGATTCCTCAAGCAATTAACAATGTACCTTTCCGTATATTAATATTCTACATTGGTTCATTAGCTGTTATTATGTCAGTTGTACCTTGGAATCAATTAGATCCTGCGGAAAGTCCATATGTAAAATTATTTGGTTTGGTTGGTATTCCATTCGCAGCGGGAATCATTAACTTTGTAGTTTTAACAGCGGCTGCATCTTCATGTAATAGTGGTATCTTCGCTAACAGTCGTACACTATTCGGTTTAGCTGGAAGAAAGCAAGGTCCACCATTCTTACATAAGACGAATAAACATGGTGTTCCATATTACGCTATCTTACTTACTTGTGGTTTATTAAGTATTGCGATTATTTTAAACGCAGTATTTAAAGATGCTACGAAGGTATTCGTTCAAATCACAACGTTCTCAACAGTACTCAATATTATGATTTGGACATGTATTATGATTGCGTATCTAGGTTTCGTGAAGAGAAACCCTGAATTACACAAAGATAGTAAATTTAAAATGCCTGGTGGCAAATACATGGCATATGCCATTCTTGCCTTCTTTGCATTTATCTTTATCGTTTTACTTATTAATAGTACGACACGTTTTGCAGTACTATTCGCACCAGTTTGGGCAATCGTACTTGTCATCATGTATCAAAAGTATCGAAAAGAATCTGAAAAAGCGACAATCGCTATGGAAGATGAAAAAGATTTAGAAAGAGAATTAAAAGATAAATAGATATTAATTAACTTTATCTAGTAATATCAAGTCATATAATTAAGGCTCTATAATAAATTGGACTGATGACTAAAAA
>NZ_KV830624.1:0-23367 GCF_001836805.1 Staphylococcus sp. HMSC062A01 | reverse complement strand
ATTCAGTTTTCAATGTTCATTTTTATTACCACAAAAATTAATTATACTCGTTATTAACTTTAAAGTCAATAACTTTTTTATTAATTTTTGAAGTGTTTTAATGTTCGTTGATTTGTTTCGTTCAACAAATATATACTATACAGGTTTTCAGTCGTTTTAACAATGGTAAAAATTACACTAACAATAATTAAAAATCTATATAAAACCTTAATAAACGAACTAAATATATATTTAAATAAATTATTGTTCGTATTTAAAAAAGAAATTGGAATGTAATACCCTATATTCAACACTTTATTCACTCAAATAACAAACTTTAAAAAATTTACGATTTTTTTAAGATAAATTAAAAAATCGCTATTACAAATCGAAATATAACTTTAATAGCTATATTTACTGACAATTTGTAAATAGCGATCCTATTTTACATTTCTGTTCTTCCAGCTATTGCTTTAGATAAAGTAACTTCATCTGCATATTCTAAATCTCCACCTACTGAAAGTCCTTGAGCTAATCTAGTTACTTTAATTCCAATAGGTTTCACTAATCTAGATATATACATTGCTGTTGATTCACCTTCTAAATTAGGATTCATTGCCAATATTAATTCTTTAACCTCTTCATCTTTTAATCTATCTATTAAAGTTGGGATATTAATATCTTCAGGCCCAATGCCATCCATCGGGGAGATAGATCCATGCAATACATGATAGAGACCTTTGTATTCTCTCATCTTCTCCATTGCAATAACATCTTTATCATCTTCGACCACACATATAACTGAACGGTCACGTTGCTTATCTTCGCAAATATAGCAAGGGTCGTTTTCAGTTATATGTCCACATACACTACAATAGGTAAGCTCACGTTTAACATCTACCAATGCTTTAGCAAATTGGACTACATCGTCTTCTTTCATATCTAAAGTATGAAATGACAGACGTTGAGCCGTCTTGGGACCAATGCCTGGCAGTTTCATGAAACTATCTATTAATTTAGATATCGGTTCTGGATAATGCATCTATAATTACATTCCCGGAATGTTTAAGCCTTGTGTATGCTTACCTAAACGTTCTTGAGTTAATTCGTCAGCTTTGTTCATCGCTTCATTTGTTGCTGCTAAAACTAAATCCTGTAGCATTTCAATATCATCTGGATCTACTGCTTCTTCTTTAATTTCAACATCTACAACTTCTTTATGACCAGTAACTGTAACTGCTACCATGCCACCACCAGCTGTACCTACAATGCGTTCTTCTTTTAATTTTTCTTGTTCTTGAGCCATTTTCTTTTGCATTTTTTGCATTTGTTTCATCATTTGTTGCATATTTCCGCCACCGCGCATAATATCATTTCCTCCTTGAATGTATTGACATTATCTTTTAATTTATATTTTATTATACATACGTTTATATTTATTGTCATGTATCTCTGTTTCATGACCCATTTCGACAATTCACTAACTAAAGTAAGTTCATTCTATTCATAAAATAAATTCTATTCTTCGTCTATTAAATGAACTGTTTCTTCTCCAAATAAATCACGTGCTTTCTGTGCTACATCAGTGTCTTGTTGCTCTTCTCTATCATCAGATGGCGTTTGATGTTCTTCTTTATCATACTGTTTTCTATTATTAATATATTCTGTTCGCACTCTCATCCATTGATCTGAAGGGACCCCAACTACTTCAACATTCTTATTGATGATATTTCTTACTACATTTTCAATGCTAGTTCTTTTCTCATCATCTCTATTCACAATTTCACAGTGAATTTCTTCATCAAATTGAATTAATACTCGTTTTTCACTAGCAGCTACAGGAATTGAGTTTTGTAATAAACTTACTAATGATTTTTTATCATTCTTTTTCGCATAATCTACTACTTCTAGCCAATGTTTCTTCAATAATTGAATATCTTCTTTATTTGCTTCATCTAATACCTTAGCAATATTTGTCATTGAAAATGTGCCTTTATTCTGACGTTTACCACGTGTGTTTGCTTGTGATGATTGTTGTTTAGAACTTGCTTGAGCAATACCTTGTGCTTTAAGTGTTTTCAGTTCATTTTCTAATTGTTCCATACGTTGCAATAACACTTCGTTATTAGGTTGTGATGCAACTTGAGTCGTTGCTACATTAGTAACGGTATCAGGTTGTGATTTCACCATTTCAGCAATTTTCACTAATAGTACTTCAAAGTGAACATTTTGATTCACACTAAATCGTATTGAAACTAATGTATCATTAATAATATCAATCATATGATAGAGCATGTCTAAATCAAAATTCATTAACGCATCAAATTCAGCGTGATTATTTACAGTTTTATTCATAATTGTATCGCGAACAAAATAAATCATGTCATTTATAAGACGGTTAACTTCTTTTCCTTCAGAAATAAATTGATGATAGCGTGTAAATGCATTTTTAACATTACCATCAACGACATCTTTAAATAATTCATTTAAAGCCGCTTCATCTACACTACCTGTTACGTCTAATGCGTCTTGTAGCGTAAGGTGCTCATCACCAAATGCGATAGCTTGGTCCATGATACTTAATGCATCTCGCATTCCACCTTCAGATGCTTTCGCAATAAACTCAAGTGCTTCATTATCATAATCTAACTGTTGTTCTTCAGCGACAAAGCGTAAACGATCAGTAATTTGTTCAGTACCAATCGCTTTAAAGTCAAAACGTTGTGCACGCGAAATAATTGTAGGCGGGATTTTGTGTGGTTCAGTTGTAGCAAGGATAAATATGGCATGTGCTGGTGGTTCTTCAAGCGTCTTTAATAGCGCATTAAAAGCCCCAGTTGTTAGCATATGTACCTCGTCAATAATATACACTTTATATTTCGACTCACTAGGTGCATACTTCACTTTATCTCTAATATTTCGAATCTCATCTACACCATTATTACTCGCAGCATCAATTTCGATAACATCACCATTCGTACCTTGTGTAATGCCTTTACATATCGCACATTCATTACATGGTTCACCGTCTTGAGGATTTAAACAGTTTATCGCTTTAGCAAATACTTTAGCAATACTAGTTTTACCAGTCCCACGAGGCCCACTAAAGATATAGGCATGAGACTGTTTACCTTTGGAAATGGCGTTACGTAACGTCTTAGTTACATGTTCTTGACCCACAACATCTTGGAAACTTTGGGGTCTAAACATTCGATACAAAGCTTGATAATTCACATCCGCACCTCCGTTAACAATTACTCTACATTATATCACGCATTATCATCTAAGTTTCAATGAATTTATTAAGTCATATCAGCATCTTGAACAATGCCATGGGGGTATTCATCCAGTTGATCCCATAAGAATTTCACACGCAAAGCGGATGGATTGGTTTCTTTTGAAAAAATATTATGTTTGTCCGCCGGTTCATAACCTACTTCTTCGAAATATGCCGGGCAACATCCCACAACAATAGTCGTATAATGTTGAGATTTAGCACGTTCTTCAACAGCTTGAACTAAAGCTTTACCTAATCCCTCATTACGATATGGTTTATCTACTATAAGAGAAGCTAATTCCAAAGCTTTGTACCGTTGATCATCCGCCTTTAGGTTAATTTCACTGAGCATGATGTGCCCTATAATATCGCCAGCTTCATTTTTTGCAATCACTTCAAGTTCATAATTATAGTTTAATGCTCTGCGTAATCTTGAAATGAGTTCTCTTTGCTTTTGACCAACACCTTGACCTTTGTCATCGTAACTTGATTCAATCTTATTTAATGTTTCAATATAATCCATTTCAGTTAATGTACTTAAGAACAGTCGCATAATGACACCCCTTTGATTAGTCCGAGCGGTCCCCATTTTATATTCGAACAAACCACTTTCCCATTTTATACTCATTCATACATATTCTATACAAAAAACGAGCCTGGGACAAAATCAATGTCTCAGGCTATAATTATATATTGGCAGTAGTTGACTGAATTAAAACTACACTTATAACAAGCATTTTTAATTTTAGTCAATCTTGCCAGGGCAGGACAATGAATTCATAAAAATTCCTGTCCTACTCCTCACTTAAATTTATATTTAAAATTTTATTTGTCTCGGTTAGTTTAAAATATTAAAAAACCGTACACCTTCGAATCGAGTGTGTATCACAAACGTTACCGAAGTCGACAGCTAAATCTCGGCTACCCTACGGCACATATGAGGATCCACTTAATGCTGCTTCCGTCAGGACCTGACATGATTCATGGGTTCATATTGCATAGGACCGAAATCTTCAAACACTACGTGCTTCGGGCAGACTTCACAAAAACACACCCTCAACAAAGGAATTAAGTCTCGCATAAAGCGGATTTCGAGTACAGGGAACCGCTACCTCCCCACCTAGCACGGTAAGTTTTATAATACTATAAACTTTCTTCAGATTGCAAGCGTAAAGTTTCAATTAGTAATTCAATGAATCGAAACCAGTACAATTTCATCTTATAATTTGTGTCGTCTTGAAAATTCTTGGAATTTAAACTCTGTCGCTAAATGCTTCGACACATTGTATTGGAATGGCATCGTATTATTTAAATAAACGACACTTCTCACTGTTGCGGTATATGGCGGTTGTATTTTCCCAAAAACATCATATTCTCTTTCAGTAAAAGGCTCAAAGGTAATCGACTTACTTGAATAACTGATATCTAATCCTAATTGCGTTTCTAAGTAATGATATATAGAATCTTTTGCCACTGAATTCGAAATATCGGATACTATTGAAGTTAAAAAGTAATCTTCATCCAAAATTTTGACCTTTTGATTGACATTTCTCGTGCGTACTACATGGATTAGTACATCATCATTACTAATATTCAATTGCTTTTTAACATGAGGAACTGAGTTTGCTTTAACCAATTCGTTAATGAGCACTTCCGTTTCATGCTTGAGACCAAGTTCCTCTTGCACTTCTTTGAAGCTAATCAATTCTGAGAACGGAAACTCCGTGATACCTTGATCTATTACAATGGACCCCTTACCCCTAATTTTTTGAATCATGCCATCATTTGCTAATAAATCTAATGCTTTTCTAACAGTCTCACGTGACGCTCCGTACAGCGTTAATAATTCATGTTCTGAAGGTAGTTGTTGTCCGTATGTATATTCGCCCTCATGTATTCGTTGTTTAAGTTGTTCATATATTGTTATGAATTTTTGTGTTGCGATTTGTTTCTCCATTACATCAACCTATTTACTTTTTATTGAACATTAATCACTACTGCACCAAATGGAGATATTTCACCATTTTCTATTGTACCGCTTTGAATTATCGTCGTCCCCTCACTATTAAGGTCTTCAGGTAATTTTATTGTTTCTTTTGAAAAGTTAGCAACGACTAGCCACGTTTGGTTGTCATAATTTCGACGATAAATGAATAACTGTGGATGTTCCATATACATCGGCTCGATATCACCATACGTGATGATATCGTGTTCATGACGTAATTTGATAAGTTCGCGATACGTGTGTAGTACAGAGGTAGTATCTTCGATTGCCGCTTCTACATTAATGTGTTCTGTATTGTTAGGAATATCAATCCATGGCGTACCTGAAGTGAAACCTGCTTGTTTCTCCGATGTCCATTGAATAGGTGTTCTAGAATTGTCACGTGATTTTTGACCTAAAATTGTTAGAACTTCATTTTCATCAATACCTTGTTGCACTAGATTATCGTAAGCATTACGCGACTCGACATCGCGATATTGCTGAATAGAATCAAAGTGTGGATCTGTCATGCCAATTTCTTCACCTTGATAGATATAAGGTGTTCCTTGCAACATGTGTAATGCGATTGCCAACATTTTAGCACTTGCTTGACGATTCTCTTCTGTAGAATCATCGCCAAAACGAGAAACAACGCGTGGCTGATCATGATTACACCAGAAAATCGCATTCCATCCTCCACCTTCAAATATTCCAATTTGCCAATCCATCAAAATTTCTTTTAATTTTAAAAAGTCTAATTTAGCGTTCGACCACTTTTCTCCATCGACATAATCTACTTTTAAATGATGGAAATTAAAGACACTACTTAACTCTTGTCGATCTGGTCTTGTATAATTGATACAGTTATCAATTGTTGTAGAGGACATTTCTCCTACCGTCATCATATCTTTATCACCAAACGTATGACGATTAAGTTCATGGAGATATTCATGTACACGTGGACCGTCAGTATAAAATTCTTTACCAATTTGTGGTGAATCTTTAAATTCACCTTTTGAAATAAGATTAATTACATCAAAGCGGAAACCATCTACACCAAATTGAATCCAATGATTAACAACCTCATATAAAGATTGTCTAACCTTTTCATTATCCCAATTTAAATCTGCTTGTGTAACATCAAATAAATGTAAATAATATTCATCCGTCTTCTCATCATATTGCCAAGCATTTCCACCAAACTTAGATTCCCAATTAGTTGGAGGGCCATCTTGGGAAGGCTTGAAGTAATAATAATCACGATAAAGGTTATCTTTAGAACTAATCGCTTCTTTAAACCATTGGTGTTCTGTAGATGTATGATTAATAACTATATCTAACATGACTTTTAAATCACGCTTATGCGCTTCGCTTATTAAAGTTTCAAGATCTTCCAATGTACCAAAGCGTTCATTTATTTTTAAATAATTACTAATATCGTACCCATTATCATTCATTGGGGATTCATAAACAGGAGTTAGCCAAATATAATCGACGCCTAAATATTGAATATAGTCCAACTTCTCAATAATGCCATTTATATCACCCTCACCATTACCTGTAGTGTCGTTAAATGATTTAGGATAAATTTGATAAACTACCGATTGCTTCCAATCTTTATGTGCCATAGATAGTCACCTTCCATTTAATTATAGTTTTATATGCATTAAAGACGCTCAAACACTTAACAAGTGAAATTTGAACGTCTTCATTTGTATTAATTATTTCGCTACAGCTTCGTCTGGCGTTGCCACCATTTTTTTAGCTTTAATTGTTGTAAATCTTGCAAAGATGATTGTCAAAATAGCTGGTATCACCATGGCAAGTAATGTGACTGGTATATAAATGAACCAAAATTCACTGTGGATTGATATGAATGCTGGAACACCACCTACACCAACACTGCCTAACACCTTATTAGCGCCAATAATGGCACCTAAAACGCTTGATGTACAAATAGCAGCGAAGAAAGGTACTTTTAACGGTAAGTTTACACCAAACATTGCAGGCTCTGTAACACCTAAAAATGATGATACACCTGAAGTTAATGCTAAACCTTCTTCTTTTACCATTTTACGTCGTTTATAAATAAACCATGCTCCAAAAGCAGCCGAACCTTGGCAAATATTAGAAATCGCAACGATAGGCCATAAATATGTACCACCTAGTTTACTACCCATTAATTGGAAATCTACTGCTAAGAACATATGGTGTAATCCTGTAATAACAAGTGGTGCATAGAAGAAACCATAAAGTGCACCGCCTAACCAACCAGCGTGCTCAAAGACAAATTGTACTGCTCCAGTTATACCTGTACCTACTGCAAGTGCAATCGGACCAATAATAATAAATGCTAAGAAACCTGTTACGAGTAGCGCTACTGGTCCAACAACCAACATTTTAATAGAATCATGAACAACTTTATTTAATGTTTTTTCAATGAGTGATAAGACATAGGCCGCAATTAAAACAGGCAACACTTGACCTTGATAATTTAATTGCTTAATTTCTAAACCAAAAAGATTCCATGTCGGAATATGTCCTTTAGCAATATCGTATTGTGAGACTAATTGTGGATGCATCAAAATAAGCCCTAGTACCAATCCCAAAATAGGACTGCCACCAAACACTTTCATACTACTCCAACCAATTAAAGCTGGTAAGAAGATAAATGCTGTACTTGCAATTACGTTAATAATATTTGATATATCACCTAACTGCGGAAACTGTTCCACAAGTGGTTTAGGACCAAATAAGTCTTTCATGGTAAGTAAATTATTAATCCCCATTAAAAGACCCGCTGTAACTAATGCCGGTAAAATCGGTATAAAAATATCTCCCAATAATTTTATAAGTCGTTGTAACGGATTACCTTTCTTCGATGCAGCAGCTTTTGCATCATCTTTTGACGATTCTTCTACACCCGTTTCTTGAATAAATTGCTTATATACTTCGTCTACAGTACCAGGCCCAATAACAATTTGGTATTGGTTATCCGCTTTAAATTGGCCTTTGACAAGTGCGTTGTCGTCTAGTGCATCTTTGTCGACTTTATTGTCATCTTTTAAAACTAAACGCAATCGAGTAACACAATGTGTTGCAGTGTCAATATTTTCTTTCCCACCAATTGCTTTAACGATGTCCTGCACGTCTTTTCTTTTTACAGCCACACCCTTCACTCCCTTGTTTATAATAACTCAAGTATAACTTGTCTAGACAAGTTATGTAAAGGTTTTCATTATTGTGTGCTAATTTGTGCATTAAATTTATCACTGACTTCGGAGGCAATAAAAAAGACAAGTACTCAATATGTTATAAATTGAGTACTTGTCTTTTTTATATTTATTAGTCTTGGATTTTAATTATAATGGCGGAGGAAGAGGGATTCGAACCCCCGCGGCCCGTTAAGGCCCTGTCGGTTTTCAAGACCGATCCCTTCAGCCGGACTTGGGTATTCCTCCAATGAACACAATAAATATCATATACCACGGTTCATCGGAAGTCAATTACTTTTAAGTTTAAAGTGTAAAAATATCCATTTTATTTTCATTACTATCTTATTTTTAAAGTAACTTACACGAATACCTTTTGTTTCAAGAATTTATCGACAGATTGAGTAACAGCACGTCCTTCTTTAATTGCCCAAACTACAAGACTTTGACCTCTTCTCGCATCCCCAGCGGCAAATATTTTTTCTTTATTAGTGCGATAATCTTTATCGTTGGCGATGATTTTATTTTGTTGTGTAGCAATATCAAAAGATTTGGGTACTGTAGGTTCGGTACCTTCGAAGCCTATCGATAAAAGAACAAGATCTGCTGGCCAATGTCTTTCAGTTCCATCTACGACAACCATTCCTTCTGGTGTTTCCTCTAAGATTTGTGTATATACACCACGCACATTACCAATATGATCAACATCATATCGCATAGTTTGAACACCATAAGCGCGAGGCTCTCTACCGAAACGTGCTTCATATTCTTTATGAGCATAATCCATTTTGAAAACAGGTAATGCAAGTGGCCACGACGTATTACTTTCAAACGCAATTTCTTCAGGTGCTTTCGTATATTTGTTAAATTGCACAATTGACTTACAATTTTCACGTAAGGCAGTAGCAACACAATCCGCGCCAGTATCACCAGCACCGATGATGATTACATTTTTTCCTTTAGCCGTAATAGTTGGTTCGTCAATTTCACCATTTAGTAATTGAGTCTGCTCGGTTAAATAATCCATAGCAAAGTGAATACCTTGACCCATACGTCCTTCTAATGGCAAGTCACGTGCTTTTTGAGCTCCTGTACATAAGATAATAGCGTCATATGTCTGTTCTAATTCTTCGCGTGAGATATCCACACCAATGTTGGTATTCGTTTTAAATGTAATACCTGCTTCTGTCATCAGTGTAATACGGCGACGCACAACATCCTTATCTAATTTCATATTGGGAATTCCATACATTAATAAACCACCCGCTTCTGCGGCTCTTTCAAACACCGTCACTTGATAACCCATGTAATTGAGCTCTTCAGCTGCAGAGAGGCCTGCAGGACCACTCCCAACAATCGCTACAGATTGTTCTAACCTTTGCTTAGGATATTTAGGTTTAACCCAACCGTTATCATATGCTTCATCAATAATTGTGCGTTCTATCCCTTTAATTGCGACTGATTCACGATTAATCTTCATAACACAAGATTGTTCGCAAGGTGCAGGACAAACACGTCCTGTAAATTCAGGAAAATTATTTGTTTCACTTAAACGTTGATATGCAGCTTTGAAATCCTGGCGATAAACCAAATCATTCCACTCAGGAATATAATTACCAATAGGGCAACCAATGGTTTCTCTACCGAAAGGAAGACCTGTTTGACAGAATGGTGTCCCACAATCCATACATCGCGCGCCTTGAACAGACGCTTCATCACGTGAAAAACGTTGTTGAAACGCATCATGATGTTTTAGGCGTTCAACTAAAGACAGTTCAGATAATGATTGCTTTTCATATTTCATAAATCCTTTAAACTCACCCATAACAGACCTCTCCTTTCTTTAGTAAATAACTGCTGGCTGTAATTCTTGTTCAATTGTCTTACGTTCATCATAGAATGCTGCCAGTTTAGCATCATCAAGTTGTGGTAAACGACGACTTTGTAATTCAATTTTTTGCATCATTAGTTCATAATCTTTTGGAATCACTTTAATAACTTTGTCTGCCACATGTTCAAAATCATTTAAAATTGCCGCTGCTTTTGTACTTTGGGTATAACGATAATGTTCCTCTAACATTGTTTTAAGTAACGCTTTCTCCTCTTTGTGTGTCACTCTCTCAAAAGCTAGGGTTGGTAATTGGTTTTTACGTTTGAATAATTCGAGATTATTTGGAAATACGTAACAAACGCCTCCGCTCATACCTTGACCGAAGTTCTTACCTACATCTCCTAAATTGACTACATGTCCTCCAGTCATATATTCCAAACCATGATCACCGATACCTTCTACTACTACATCAACACCACTGTTTCTAATACAAAAACGTTCGCCAGCACTACCATTAATAAAGGCTTTACCTTTTGAAGCACCATAGAAACATACATTCCCAGCAATAATTTCACGTTCGCGTTGTTTATTTGGTGCCTTAATCACAACAGTACCACCAGATAACCCTTTACCAACGTAATCATTTGCATCACCTGTATGTTGTACTAACAATCCTGATGGTGCGAATGCCGCTAAGCTTTGTCCAGCATGACCATGTGTTTTAGCTACAATTGTCCCCTCTGGTAACCCTTTAATACCGTGACACTGAGTAATGTAACTTCCTGTGATAACACCTACATCTCGTTGTTCATTATTAATCACATAATTCCCTTTAAATAATTTTCCATCCTCAATACTTTGTTTAGCATCTTTATATAGGTAATTTAAATCGAAACCTATATCTAAATGATGATTTTGATTAATTTCTTTTGAGTTAGGGCCATCAACTGAATCCAATAACTTATCAATGTCTAATGTTGCTGCTTTTGATTGTTCATCAATTCGACTTGAGCGTTGTAACAAGTCGGTACGTCCAACCAATTCTTCAACTGTTCGTAGTCCTAACGATGCTAAGACCTCTCTTAACTCTTCAGCAATAAAATGCATAAAGTTAACAACGTGGTCAGCCTTACCTCTAAACAACGCTCTTAAATCTTTGTTCTGAGTCGCGATACCTACTGGACATGTATCATTATGACAAACGCGCATCATGATGCACCCTAAAACAACTAATGGTGCAGTCGCGAATCCAAATTCTTCGGCACCTAGTGCACATGCTAATGCAACATCTCTACCTGTCATCAACTTACCATCTGTTTCTAAACGAACACGACTACGTAATTGATTTAATTTCAATGTTTGATGCGTTTCAGCTAAACCAAGTTCCCAAGGTAAACCGGCGTGTTGAATACTCGTCTTAGGAGATGCACCTGTACCACCATCATATCCACTCACGACGATTTTATCTGCAAATGCTTTAGCGACACCCGATGCAATGGTTCCGATACCTGTTTTCGAAACTAATTTAACTGCTACATCAGCGCTTCTGTTTGCATTCTTTAAGTCATGAATTAATTGTCCTAAGTCTTCAATTGAGTAAATATCGTGATGTGGTGGAGGTGAAATCAATCCTATACCTGGCGTTGAACCCCGTGTCTCAGCAATCCAAGGATATACTTTTGAGCCCGGTAACTGTCCTCCTTCTCCTGGCTTAGCACCTTGAGCAACTTTAATTTGTAACTCTTTTGCATGTTGCAAATAATTACTAGTCACACCAAAACGGCCAGAAGCGACTTGCTTGATAGCGCTTGATAACACACTACCGTCTTCTTGGATTTCATAGCGTTTAGGATTTTCTCCACCTTCACCACTATTACTTTTACCACCTAGTTTATTCATAGCTTGTGCTAATGTTTGATGCGCTTCTTCAGAAATAGAACCATAGCTCATTGCCCCCGTATTAAAACGTTTAACAATGGTCTCTACTGACTCAACCTCACTAATATGAATCGGCTGCTGTGCTTTAAATTCTAATAAATCACGTAGATGATCATTTCTCTGATCATGTACAGCATTAGAAAAAGATTTAAACTGTGTATAATCATTCTCACGACATGCATGTTGTAACAAATGAATTGTTGTAGGATTAAACACATGATGTTGACCTTGTTGTCGCCATTGGAAGACACTTCCTGAATCTAGGTACTCATTATGTCTTTGTTGACACATTTTATTTTCAGTATCAATTTGTTGAATGCTTAGCCCTGATAACTTAGACTGTGTTCCAGTGAAATAGTCATCAATCACTTCTTGAGATAGACCAATCGCTTCAAAGATTTGAGCCCCTTGATAACTTTGAACAGTAGAGATACCCATCTTCGCCATCACTTTAATAACACCCTCTGATAACACACGTGTATAAGTTTCAACGTTGTCGGAAACGGCGCCTTCTAAACGATGTGTTTCAGTTAAATGTGCAATAGTATGCTGAGCTAGATATGGAATAACAGCATTTGCACCATAGCCTAATAAGCATGCTACATGATGAACTTCACGCGTTTCTCCAGATAGTGCCACTAAGCTAGTATCCATACGTAGACCTTCTCTGATTAATAACTGATGAATATGACTGATAGCTAATAGCATTGGCATAGCGTAGCGTTGTTCTTTCACTTTACTTTCATCATCATTATCAATAAGTTCACTATCATCAAGAACTAATATAGTATGACCATCTCGAGTGGCTTGTATCGCCGTTTCACCCAGTCTTTCCAATGCCTCTTTAAGGTTATCTTGATATAGTGTAGATAAGTGTTTCACGTTAAACTTACTCTGTTTAATCTTATCTAATTGCGTTAAAGTTAGGACGGGTTTTGCCAGTTGAATACGGTCTAATACTGTTTCATCAGGATGGAACAAATTACCTTCTCCACCTAAATAAGATAACTCACTTGTTACTATCTTTTCGCGATAAGCATCAATAGGTGGGTTAGTTACCTGTGCAAATAATTGTTTAAAGTAATTAAATAGGGACTCTGGTCTTTCATTTAATACCGCAAGTGGCGCATCGTAACCCATAGCACCAATTGGATCTTTCTTACCTATCACTAATTCAGACATATATTTATAGATATCTTCTTTCGTATATCCAAATTGACGCTGCAACTTAAATAATGTCTTATTGTTTAATAAAGGTTGATGATACGTTTGGGCTTCTAAGTTTAGGTCCACTTTGTGGCTTTCCAACCATTCTTTGTATGGATATTGATTGGCAATTCGAACTTTTAATTCATTATTTTCAACCACTTTATGAGACTCAAAGTCTACAAGTAATAACTTCCCAGGATTGAGCTGTCCTTTATAAGTAACATTGTCTTCATGTACATCTACTACACCCACCTCTGATGAAAAAACAATAAAATTATCTTTTGTAATTGTGTAACGACCTGGTCGTAATCCATTTCGGTCAGTTAATGCACCAATTTTATCTCCATTACAGAATGAAATCATCGTTGGTCCATCCCATGGTTCCATTAAATAGCTATAAAACTCATAGAACGCACGAACATTGGCATCATTTTCTTTGTTGTATAACCATGGTTCAGGTATAAGCAACATCGCTGCTTCTTCGGGTTCCATCGCTAATGATAAAAATTCTAACGCATTATCTACAATCGCTGAATCACTACCATCTTCATCAACAATGTTTTGTATTTTAGTATGTTCTTCGCCAAATAATGTTTGAATTAATTGTCTTTGTCGTGCTCTCATCCAATTAACATTACCTTTAATCGTATTAATTTCACCATTGTGCATCAATAATCGGTTTGGATGCGCACGCTTCCAACTCGGGAACGTATTTGTACTAAACCTTGAATGAACAAGTCCTAGTTTAGATTGATAGTCTTCGTGATTTAAATCTAGATATAGTTTCTTAATTTGATCTGAGCGTAACCAACCTTTATAAACAATTGTCTTATGCGATAAACTTGTGAAATAAAGCCCTAAACCTTGTCGTTCTGCATATTGCTCTATTTGCTTTCTCGCTATATACAATGGTTTAACCGGTGTTTCAATAGATCTATTATCAATAAACACTTGTTGAATGTGTGGCATCGTAGACGCAACATGAGGTGCCACTGCATTAACATCGACAGGCACATCACGATAGCCAATTACCTTTAAACCTTCACTTTGAAAGTAGTCATTGAATTGCGTTTCATGTTTCGTACCTTGAATCTTTTCATTAGAGAAAAAAAGACCTACCGCATAATCTCCCTCGTTAGGTAAGTCTAAATTGACATGAGCTTTAAAAAATTGAAATGGTATTTCGGTCATAATACCGGCACCATCACCTGTTATACCATCTGCGCCAACACCGCCACGATGATCAAGACGACGCAACATTTCAAGTGATTTTTCGATGATATCGTGTGACCTTAAATTATTCATGTTTGCGTAAAACCCAATACCGCATGCATCATGTTCCTCACGGTAATCGTATAATCCTCTTTTTAATTTTTCATCAAACATGATGCCCACTCCTTTTGAGAATTTTCAGAAAATTTACTGTTAATAATAATTAATATAATGTAAAATATTTATCTGAACAATATATTAATTAGATGACTTTATTCTAATAATTAGAATAATTAATACTAATAGGTAAATTTGAAAAGTTGGAAGGGGCATGTATATGGAAATTAAACAATTAAAATATTTTGTAGAAGTAGCACGTAGAGAACACATCTCTGAAGCAGCACTTGAGTTGAACATAGCCCAATCTGCAATAAGTCGGCAAATTACATTATTAGAACAGGAATTGCAAGTAACGTTATTCAATAGACAAGGGAGAAATATTCATTTAACCTCACATGGTAAAGCTTTACTCAATCAAGCTACGCAAATTTTAGAGCAATTAGATGAAACGGTAGCGTTATTTCAACAAACAAATCATAAAAATGCACGTGTTCTGAATATTGGTTTTGAGGAAAGCTATATTTCTCAAATGATTACTGCGATTATCCAAGCATTTGAACGACAATATGATAGCATCATCGTTCCTCATATTATGTCATCATCTGATATTTCCGAGGCACTTTATACTGGCAAAATAGATATTGGCCTAGTTGAAATTAACGCCGAACTTCAGAAGAATACTAATCTATCATTAAAACCATTATTTGAGGAAACATATCATATTTATGTACCTAAAGATGACGTCATTGCTTTATCGATCAATCCTCCGCTAACACAATTTGCCAAAACACAACTATTCACTTTAAAACCTTTGGCATCGACAATTGAAAGTCGTTTACAGCACACTTTAAAGCTGCCAGTTAATATAGTTGGTTCTAAATCTTTAGCGAATTATTTACTTAAACATCAACGTGGTTATGTTATCTTGCCAGATTATTTATCTTTAGAAAATGATAAAGATGAATTATGTGATATTTCGTTAGGCCATACAGAATTAAAGCGATCATTTTGCGCCGTCTTTAAAAAGGATAATAAAAAAGTTGATATACTTAATTTATCGAATTTAATACATCAACTTTTAAGCAAAGTATCTACATACCACTAATGTTATAAAGAGGTATTCGATAATTAAATGGATACTATTTGAATAATAATGCTGAAGAGCGTATAATCACTCTGACTTAATTAAGAATAGAATTTGATTTATAAATGAGGGTTAAATTAGTGAATGCACAAAAACGCAACAATTCTAGTCATCGCGTGATGAATCGCATCATAGTTCTAATTGGTGTACTTATTATCGGTGCTTTTATCTTTACGTTTTTCAATGCTAGTTTCTACAATACACCTATCGGTAAAGTTACTCATGTAGAAACAAGTAACGCTCAAAAGATTGTTGATGAGCAACATAATACAGATTTTAAATACAAACAGCATTTAACAATAAAGATATTAAATGGAAAATTTAAAGGCGAATCAACTACGATAGACAATACATATGTTAAATCTCAAGCAGATTCAGAGCACTTTAGCAAAAATAACAAGGTGCTAATGCATATTCAAAATAGTCCTAAAGATGCAACTATCTTAGAGAAAAAACGCGATAGTTTAACTGTAGCAATCGCAGGTATATTTATTATGTCTCTCTTACTAGTAGGACGTAATGTAGGCTTACAATCTATTCTGTCACTCATCTTTAACACTAGTGCTATCTTGATAGCTATTGCAATTCATGATAAACATCCATCTACTAATCTATTCAATTTGATGAGTGTGGCGATTATTTTCTCCACCATTGTCACGTTATTGCTCGTCACTGGTTGGCACATGCGCACTTGGATTACAACAGTCGGTACTTTATTAGGTACATTTTTATGTATTGGTATCACTCAAATTATTATTCAGTTAACCAATGGTGCTGGTATTAAATATGAAACAATGAGTTTTTTAACGCTGCCACCTAAAGATATATTTTTAGCTTCTGTACTTATAGGATCATTAGGTGCAGTGATGGATGTTGCTATTACAATATCAAGCGGTATGTATGAAATATTACAACGTACACCTAACATTTCTTTATCACGTTGGGCTTTAGCAGGTCGTAATATAGGACAAGATATCATGGGTACAATGACGAACATTTTACTTTTCTCTTACTTATCTGGAAGTCTACCGATTTTCTTAATCTATTTAAAAAATGCTAACACATTTACGTATACGATTTCGATGAACTGGTCTTTAGAAATTATTCGTGCTTTAACTGGTGGTATTGGTATCGTTCTAACGATTCCAATTACAATTAGTTTGATGGTTATGTGGATGAAATGGAAGGGTGTGACAAGATGAATGCAGTCGTCCTACTAGCACTAATTTTATTAATTTTAATGCTCATTTTTGGCGGTAAAAAAGGCTTAATCTCATACTTAACATTATTCTTAAATTTTATTATCCTGCTAATTAGTATTGTGTTCATCTTATTTGGAACACCTATATACCTAGTTTCACTAGTTTTTTGCATTGTCATTGCCGCATGTAACTTATTTATTTTAAATAGTTATAACATTAAGACCAAAGCAGCTTTTATTGCTACAATAATTACTACCATTCTCTTAATAGTCGGTATTTATCTATCAATAAGTATCGGTCACTTACAAGGCTTTACAACAGAACAACAAGACGAAACATATATTTTTTCAATGAATATCGGTATTGATATGGTTCAATTCTCAGTATTTACAGTCATTTTAGCAGTAATTGCAGCGGTCATCGACTTAACCATAACTATAAGTTCTCCAATGTATGAACTTAATGAAACCAACCCCACCCTTTCACGTAAGGCATTGTTCCAATCAGGCATGCGTGTAGGTAGAGAAATTCTAGCAACTTCTGCCAATACGATATATTTAGCTTATTTTGGTGGTCAATTGACATTATTCTTTTGGTTTTTCCAATTACATTATTCTTTCGGACATATCATTAACTCAAAAATATTTGCTCAAGAATTTATTTCTATCTTACTAGGTGGAATTGCCGTAGCGCTTAGTATCCCGATTACGGCATGGATTACAGCTTTATTAATTAAACATCCTAAATTTAATCAAAAGCATTCTGAAATTTCTTCGCAATCCACGGATCAAAATTTTAAAAATTAACTTATAAAAATATAATAGGTGGGACACAGTTCTCTCAAAAATAGCCAGTAAATGAGTCTTGATAAATTCATTCACTGGCTTGTTTATTTATAAGCATCTATATTTTAAAATTCATAACGTAAACTGGTCGCCCTTCTAAAATTGCATCTCCAGTAATAGAATATTGGACTTGTTTATATAATCCGATGGCTTTGTCGTTGTCAGTATTCACAGTTAATATTATTTCATTAATGTAAGGAAATGTTGACTTTATATAGCTTGGTAGTTGTTGAATCACTGCTTTTCCAAGACCTTGACCACGATATCGTGCATCCACACTAAATGAACGGAAAAATATAGCTTTATTATTGTCACTATATGATTTAACACCCTGACCTTCATGTAAAGTAAAGAATCCTACACATTGATTATCCCTCATAACAAGAGTCGGGTGACGCTCGTCGTCTCCTTTAGCTAAATCAATATTATGGATAGGTGTCCGAGTGAATTTTCTATCTTCTGGTAATATTTCAAATACATCTAATAACGGGTAATCTTGAATTGAATATGGTCGAATTTCCATGATGCCCCTACTTTCTCTCTGAAAATGTTTCAATCCACTTTATAACAGCGGGTGCTATTAACATTGTTTCAGATTTATCGAACCAACGTATATCAGTAATTTCATTGTCAATTTCAACGTTATTCCAGTCAATTTCTTGTTGAAGTTTAAATCCATTTAGTTCTGTTAGCATGTTCGTTTGCGGGTATGCATCTCCTATGACCGTTCCAATATATGTGAAATCCTCTTGTGGAAACTCTAATTGTAGTTCCTCTTTTACTTCCCTTTGTATCGCTTCTAATTGCGTTTCACCTTCATCAATTTTACCACCCGGGAAATAATACTTCTCTCTATTTCTTACTTGTACTAATAAGATTTGGTTCTCTGTTTCCTCCACAAAACAAACACACTTTATCATATAATCACACCTTTTTAACGAAATGTTTTGTACTTCAAAAATATATGTTATTTTAGTATGATGTTAACATATAATAATATACTAAATGATTATTTGATGACATTTAGATATTTCGGAGGGTATTATTCATGGCAAAAAAATCAAAATTAACGCGCGTTTCAAATTTAGTTAGTACAGCAGGCTTTATCGTAGATGGTTATAACGGTATTAAATTCGACGCGAAAAATAAAAATCTAGTTTATTTATCTTTAGGCCTAAGCACTGTAGGCACACTCTTAGATTTCGTAGTATCAATGAAATCTCCTTACAAATTCCGTAAGCTAACGTCATTCGTATCATTCATTATTAATGTTACACGTTTAGCTTCAAGCTTTAGAAAAGTTAAAGAAGACTATAATTTCCAATAAGATAAAAAAGCTAATCAAAAGAAGTAAAGTATACTTCATTTTGATTAGCTTTTTTTTGATAAATTAATGAATAAATTTATAATTGCGTACTTGATAAGCAGGGATTGTACGATATGTTAAAATACCTGGACTCGCACTAAAGTTCATTTCTGAAACTAAAATACTACCATTGCTATTAACACGTTCTACAAATGCTACATGACCATAATAACCGGCATCTGATTGTGCAATTGAACCTACTGTTGGGTTACCATCAATACGATACCCATCTCTAGCTGCAGCATTATCCCAGTTATTAGCATTCCACCAATAAGTACTAATACCTTTTCCAATAGCAGCACGACGATTAAACACATGCCATGTACATTGTCCCCAATCATATAAATTTCTATGATTAAATACTGGTGATGAATAATACGTTGATTGTGCTGAACGCGTTGAGTAAGTGTTTGAAGAAGCTGAACCACTAATTCTTAATTTTTGACCAGGATAAATAAAGAAATTATTTAATCCATTTAATCTCATAATATGTTGATATGTTGTACCATATCGGCTAGCAATAGATGATAGTGAATCCCCATAACGTACTGTATAAGTACTTGATGAACCACCACTATTTGAATTATAACTTGAGTGTGAATTTGAACTTACAGACCCAGATACTTTTAATTGTTGACCAGGGAAAATTAAAAAGCTATTTAATCCATTTAAATTCATAATATGACGATATGTTGTACCATATCGACTAGCGATAGATGATAAACTATCCCCTGCTCTAACAGTATATGTACTACTTGAATTACCGTAATTTGAACGACTTGAATAATTAGAAGATCCCGAAACTTTTAATACTTGGTTTGGAAAAATAAGATTTGATGATAAGCCATTTAATGATTTTAATTTAGATACAGTGATACCATAATGGTGTGAAATAGACCATAAAGATTCACCACTTCGAACTGTGTGCGTTGTTGATGCTTCAGCTTGATGAGCAAATAATGTACTAAGTGCTCCTGTCCCTAATACTGCTGTTGCTAGAATTTTTTTATTCATACAAAGCGCCTCCTTAATCTTATGCTTGTTCATTGGGTTACTTACCACTTACTTCTAGTTGTACCAGACACTCATCTGTATTAAATCTTTATTACATACTTCTTTCTTTTATCCGTTCAAGTAGTGTACTTATACTAAATTAATACAATTCGACATGATATTCCATTTCAATTTGATTACATATCTATGAATTTTTTGTACACTACTTTTGAATTTTAAATAATATGCATAGAAATATAATTTACTTTTCATAAGTGTATAACACATTCTCAACTATTGAGATTTAACTTTTATTTAAAATTAATAGGGTGGAACAAAATTGATTGTCCCACCCCTATATGGTTGATTCTAACTGAGAAAAGATACCTTCTATCCTCAGTCAGTTAATTCTAACTATAATGTAGAATTAAAATATTATTTTGTCTTAACTCATTTGATTTAGTTCAAAGTATCAATGGCTTGTTTTAAGTCTTCAACTAAATCATCTGTATCTTCAATACCGATTGATAAACGTACGAGTCCATCAGTGATACCTTCTTTAGCACGGACATCAGCAGGGATAGATGCATGTGTCATTAAAGCAGGTACTGAAATTAAACTTTCAACTGCACCTAAACTTTCAGCTAATGTGAAGTAGTTTGTTTTACGAATAAGTTGTTTTGCTGCTTCAGTATCTTTTACTTCAAAAGCAACCACGCCTGTATGACCACTTGCTTGAGCGGCATGAATATCATGGTTTAAATGGTCTTTAATACTTGGATGGAATACTTGTTGAACTGATGGATGATTTTGTAACATTTCAACAATAGCTTCAACATTACGATTAATTTGTTCCATACGTAATCCTAATGTTTTAATACCACGAACTAATAAATAACTATCTTGTGGTCCAAGAACACCACCTGTTGAATTTGAAATAAAGGCTAAACGTTCTCCTAACTCGTCATCTGCAGTTGCAACCAAACCAGCTACAACATCACTATGACCACCAATATATTTAGTAGCTGAATGTAAAACAATATCAATACCGAAGTCTAATGGATTTTGATAGTAAGGTGTCATAAATGTATTATCTACTACTGAAATTAAATTATTTTCTTTTGCAATTTCTGCTGTACGTTTAATATCTGTTACACGTAATAATGGATTTGATGGTGTTTCTACATATAACATTTTAGTTTCTGGTTTAATATAGTCTTTGACATTTTCAATATGAGTTGTATCTACGAAATCAACATCGATGCCATAACGTGTAAATACTTTAGTTAATGCACGATAAGTTCCACCATACACATCAGAATTTAAAATAAGATGATTACCTTTATCTAACAACATGATGACCGCACTGATAGCCGCCATACCTGAACCAAAAGCAAAACCATGTTTACCATTTTCTAAATTAGCAATAACACTTTCAATCGCTGTACGTGTTGGGTTAGCTGTACGAGAGTACTCGTATCCCTGTCTTAAGTCACCAATCTCGTCTTGTAAATACGTACTTGTTTGGTAAATAGGTGTCGTAACTGCACCTGTAAAGTCATCTGTTGTATGTCCACCATGAATCATTTGTGTTTTTTTCTTCATCATTATTCTCCTTTGTATTCAAATATTTTTTTCGACATATAACGATCGCTTCCATCTGGAAAAATGGTTACAATAACGCCCTTATCGATTTGATTTTTAATGTCTAAAGCACCTTGTAAAGCAGCGCCTGATGAGCTACCTACTAATAATCCTTCTTGTTGTGCTAAACGTTTAACGTTGTCAAAGCCATCTTTATCACTTACTGTAATAATTTGATCTACTAAACTTCGTTCCAAAAAGATGGCCCATTTTTCTGAACCAATACCTTCAATATCATGTGAATGTGCTTCGCCACCATTTAATATTGAGCCTTCTGGTTCAACAATCACATTCTCTACACTATATTTTTTAAGATGTTGTGCAACTCCTGTAAACGTACCTCCTGAACCCACGCCTGCAACAAAGTAGTCTATGTTTGGCAAAGTATCAGTCAGTTGTTTACCTAACGTATGCGTATATGCCGCTGGATTATGTTCCGTTTCAAATTGGTTCATATATATCGCCCCAAATTCTTGGGCGTAGCTTCTTGCTTTAGTTTGTGCACCAATCATGCCTTCATCTTTAGGCGTACGTTTAATATCTGCGCCTAATGCACGCATAATTGATATTTTTTCTTCAGAAAAGCCCTCTGGCGCAAAAATAACACATTTTAAATGATACCGATTGGCAGCAATTACAAGTCCTATTCCAGTATTTCCTGCTGTAGCTTCAACAATCGTACCCCCCGAAGAAACTCGACCTTCTTTTATGGCTGTTTCAACAAGGTATTTACCTAGTCTATCTTTCACACTACCACCTGGATTGAATTGCTCTAATTTAGCATAAATCTGAACGTTCTCATCGCTAAAACTTTCCAGTAATACGAGTGGTGTTTGTCCTATTAAGTCAAATGCAATCATATTAATTATCTAAAGCGCTCTTACTCGCTTTGACTCAACCTACCTTCTGTTTATAGTATTCATCAACCCCAAATTTCGTTTGTAATCCTTACTCAATCACTATGAATTATACGATAATCCTTAGATTTATGCAAAACTGCAAATTTTAAACTTTTCCATGTAATTATAGGTTTTGTTGCAAAGTTAGAAAAATATAGCTAATTACCTTTTTATCATGTTGTTGTTCCCTTAACTGGCTAACATATGCCTAATTTCGTGGCATAGCGAAAATCCGTAGATCTGAAGAGACCTGCGGTTCTTTTTATATAGAGCGTAAATACATTCAATACCTTTTAAAGTATTCTTTGACGTATTGATACTTTGATATCTTGTTTTTCTTACTTTAATATGACGGTAATCTTGCTCAATGGGATTATTCAGATATTTCGATGTACAATGACAGTCAGTTTTAAGTTTAAAAGCTTTAACGACTTTAGCCATTGCGACCTTCGTTGAAGGTGCCTGATCTGTAATTACTTTTTGAGGTTTACCAAATTGTTTAATGAGACGTT